>DAIESF010000491.1 GCA_027346425.1 Gemmatimonadota bacterium
GGCGGTCGGGAACGTCGGTTTCAGTCTCGAGGATCTCCGCGTTGCGGCTCACCGAGGCGCTGCGCCGTTTGATCTCCACGTATGCCGTATTGAGGTTGTTGAGCGGGCCATGCAGCCCGCGCACGAACATGAGGAATGCGAGGAGCGATGGCCAGTCGAGCGCGCCGCGCAGCACCTCCAGGCCGCCGACCACGACGACGACGACGATGCCCAGCCCGGCCAGCGATTCAAGCATCACGCGGGCCAGCGACTGGGCACGTACCATCTCGATCATCTCGTCGAAGTATGCGCGCCCCTTCTCCAGCGCCGAGCGCGCCTCCGCCTCCTCGCCGCGGTAGGCCTTGATGACGCGGATACCGCGCATCATCTGCAAAATGACGTCGAACAGGACGTAGCCGGTACGCCGCACGTTGTACGACCGCCGCAGGGTGCTCCTGGCGAGGAGGACGATCGGGAGGACGGTGAGCGGGAGCGCGGCCAGCGCCCACAGAGTGAGGCGCGGCGAGAGCCAGATGGCCGAGGCCAGGAGGCCGAGCGCCATCAAGCCCTCCATCACGAGCTTACCTAACGACAAGACGACCGTGCGCAGCTCCGAGACGTCCTGGCGAACGGCGTGTACGATGTCACCGTGCGAATGACGGTCGAAGACCGAGACCGAGAGCGACAACAGGTGCCGAATGAGCCGTTCCATCATCCCCAGTTCGAGCACCTTCACGAGGCGCTGCTGCATGACCTCGTTGTCGTACGCCATCACGCTCGCCCCTACGTAGGTGCCCACGAGGAGGACGGCGAGGAAGACGAGGGCCCCCTGTGGGCCGAGCGCTCCGGTGACGGTCCCGGCGAATCCTCCTTTCTCCCCGATGATCCCCCCGAGAAACTCCTTCATTAGAAGGATCGAGGCGGTGGTCAGCGCCGAGCGTCCGATCGAGGTGAACGCGAAGCGCGCCAATGCGCGTCGCTGGTAGCGGAAGAGCGCGACGATGTGCTGCTGCCCGGGGAGGATCATCGCCGCCCTCCCGCCACGCCCCCGGGTACGAGCGCCTCGATCGGGTGCCCGTCACACCCGTCGAGGGAGACGCCGAGCATCGCCGCGAAGGTCGGCGCCAGGTCGGTAAGGGCCGGAGCGTAGGCCAGCGCCCCCGGCGCGATCCCCGGAGCCGCGGCGACGAACCACCCGCCTGGGCGATGCTCCCCGGTTCGCCCGAAGTCGTTCACGCCTTCGACGACGCCGATGGCGGCGGACGAGGCACGCACGCGCGCCCCGATCCCGCCCGCAATATTCGCGCTTCCCGTTGCCACTTCGTCGCTCCACTCCACCAGGAGGTCGGGGAGGAGGCCGAGGTACTCGCCCTGGTACAGCTCGGCCGTTCGCAGCACGCGCCTGACGAGCGGGTGCCCGGTGCGCTCATCGACGATCGCGAGGAGCGCGTCGCTGAGCCACGACACAAACGCATCGGCGTCGGCACCGGGCTGCAGAATGCCGCTAGGTTCCCGGCCGGCGATGTTGAGCCGGATCCCCCCGACCGCAAGGCCGTTCGGGTGCACGAAGCACCTGCTGCGTGTCACGTCGACCCCGATCGTGGGTGACCTCGGCGCGGGTGACGCCGACGCTCGCGGCCGCATCTGTCGCAGCAGGGCGCGCACCTCCTCTGGAAGCCGTCGCCACGCCCCGCGAGCCGCCGCCCTCATGCGCTCCCGAGGCGAGGCGCGCCGGAGCGGCGGCGGAAACGCGGCACCGAGCCGAACGAGGATGTCGCGCAGGAGAAACTGCGCCCCGTACCAATGCGACATGCCGTGTGCCGTGAAGACGACGACCGGCGCGTCGCCTGCGGCGGCGACGATGGTGCCGATCGCCCGATCGATCGCCTGATACGTGCGCCGCAGCGGATCGCCAACGGCGGCGGCGACGGCGGCGTCATGGGCCGGGTGAGCCGGGTCGTGCAGGTGCCAGCACTGGTGCCCCGCGCAGTGCCCCTCGGTGAAGACCTGCATGACGAGGTCCCAATCCTCACGGGCCATGAGATGGCACGTCAGTTCGCTCTTTCGGCGGGCCCCCTCCTCGAGCTGCTCGACAAACGATGCGTACTCTGCGGCGCGGCGACGGTCCGCATCGCAGGTGGCCCCAACAGGATGGGGACCGTAGCGCTGGAGTATCTCAGTGGCCAGGGCGTCGGACGATGCACGAAAACCGTAGATCGAGTCGTGGCCCCCCCATTCGACGACCTGGATACCGCGCATTCCGGGTTCGAGTCTCGTCAGGGGGACGTCAAGGACGGCGACCCGTCGCCCCGCATCGCTCAACGCACGCCAGAACGGGGGGCGTCGAACGAAGCCCGCACTGGCACTGTGTCGCAGCTCGTACGTCCCGGGGACGAGCTCCAGAAGGTAGTGGACGCCGTGCCGCGCCGGGTTTGTCCCCGTGTAGAGCGATGGCCAGGTGGCCCCGATGAAGAACCCCTCGATGCCGCGCGTGCGCGCCGTGACGCCCCGAGCGGCAAGCGCGGCGAGGTTGGGGAGCGAGCCGTCGGCGATCCACTCCTCGAGCAGCTGGGGGCTCGCGGCGTCGATCCCCAGCACCAGCAGGCGAGGCGACTTCGCGAAGGACGAAGCGGTCACGACACGGCCTGGCTGACCCGGGCCACGGTGCGCCGCCAGGTGGCACCTAACAAGTGGCGAGTGAAGGGGAGATAGCGTACCCCGCACCACCAGACGAGCGAGCGGAGGTGGTGGCGCCAGGCCTCCTCCAGGTCGCCGTCCCGCCAAAGGATGTCCGCCGATTCGTGGTACGTGGCGGCAATGCTCCACCGCAGGTGGCGCCGGAACCATGCCGGGAGTGGCAGGTTGAGCATGTGTTGCAGCGCGGCGGTCTGGCCCAGGAAGAAATCGCGAGATCGCGATACCGCCGCGGGACTCCCGAGGTGATAGACGACCGTGGGCTCCTGCACCCAGCGCATGCGGTACTCGCTGGCGAAGCGGAGCGCGAGATACGTGCACTCACGGTGATGCGGCATGCCGTCGAAGAGCTCGGGGCCGACGCCCTCGCTCCGGGCGAGCCACGATCCGGGGAGGAGCCAGTTCCGGTCCCGGAGAGCCTGCAGCGGTGCGGTGGCGACGCGGGCATCCGGAGGGATGTGCACGGTATCCCGCCCGTCGCGGCGCAGGAGTCCGTTGGTCACGACGACGTTGGCCTCGGGATGCGTTTCCAGCTCACGCACCCGG
>DAIESF010000029.1 GCA_027346425.1 Gemmatimonadota bacterium
TGAAATCGGCCGAACTGCTAAATGAAGCGGAGAAAGGGCTTTACGTGATCTTGACCGATCTCCCGGCGCCCGTATGTTTTTCCGTCGCCCGACAGTAAACGTTTCCCGTGGCCGATTTCGACGCCGCACGGCCCGGGCGAGGTTAGCGGTAGCTAAGTGTGTAATGCAGCCCGTGTCCCCCCGACTCGTCACGCCAACCTTGGAGAGTCCACGAATGGCATTCATCCGTTGTCTGCTGGCCGCAGTGGCCGGCGGCTTGCTGGCGGTGTCCCAGCTCCCTGCGCAGGGCACCGGCGGAACGATCTCGGGGCGCGTCGTCGACTCGACGAGTCAACAGCCGCTCGCGAACGTGCAGATCCAGGTAATCGGGACGCCGCGTGGAGCGCTCACCCGCAACGACGGCGGGTACACGATTCTCGGCGTTCCGGCCGGCGCGCAGACGTTGCGCGCGACGCGAATCGGCTACAACCCGCAGTCGAGAACCGTCTCCATCGTCGAGGGGCAGACGGTCACCGCCAACTTCACGATGGCGGTGTCGGCGGTGAACCTGCAGGCGGTCGTCGTGACGGGGTATGGCACCCAGCGCCGCGAGGCGATCACGGGGGCCGTGGCAACGCTCGACGCCTCCGAGGCCAACGTCGGGGTGGTGAACAACGCCAACGCGCTCCTCAATGCGCGGGTTACCGGTGTAAACGTTGTCTCGAACAACGGCGAACCCGGGGCCAATGCGCAGATTCGCGTCCGCGGTGGGACATCGATTAGCGCGTCGAACGAGCCGCTGTACGTCGTCGACGGGGTTCCGCTGCAGAACGACAATCCGGTTGCCGCCGGCGTGGCGATCGGTGGCTCGGCGGCACTCGGCCGCAGCCCGCTGAACTCGCTGAACCCGTCCGACATTGCCTCGCTCACCGTCCTCAAGGATGCGTCGGCGACGGCGATCTACGGATCGCGCGGCGCCAACGGCGTCATCCTCATCGAAACCAAGAAGGGGCGCGCCGGCGGGTCGCAGTTCGAGTATGACGGCTACGTGGCAGCCGCCAACGCTGCCAACAGCTACGACCTGATGAGCGGCGCCGAATACAAGTCGTACATCCAGCAGCAGATCTCGGCGGGGAAGCTCCCGGCGTCACGCCTCAACTCGCTCGGTTCGGCCGACACCGACTGGGAGAACGCGCTCGAGCGCACCGCCTGGACGCAAAACCACAACCTCTCGCTCTCCGGCGGCACGCAGACGACGCGCTACCGCGCGACGCTCAACTACTTCGAGCAGCAGGGGGTCATCATCTCCAACGGGTTGCGTCGCTACCAGGGACGCATCAACGCCAGCAACTCGGCGTTCGGTGACAAGCTCCAGAGCTCGCTCAACATGACCGTGGCGCGCGTGCAGAACGACTACCTCCCGTTCGACAATACCGCGGGCTTCGACGGCGGCGTCTTCACCAACATGGTGTCGTTCGACCCGACGCAGCCCATCAGAAACGCCAACGGCTCTTTCTACGAAGTGGGGGCCGGCGCGCAATCCATCCGCAACCCGGTCGCCCTGGCCCGACAGATCCAGGATCAGGCACCAGAGACTCGCACGCTCGGCAACTTCACGGCGTCGTATGCGCTCTTCCCTTCGGTGACGCTCAAGTCGACGCTTGGTGCCGACATTGCGAGTTCGGTCCGCCAGACGTACTTCCCGCTCGCCAGCCCTGTTGGCGCCTCCACGAACGGGCGCGCCCGTCAGGCCGAGCGGTCGCTCTCGAACCTGAACTTCCAGTCGTTGCTGACGTGGGCCCCGAACCTCGGCAGCAATCACGAGTTCGAGGCCCTGGGCGGTTACGAGTTCACCCGTTTCGACAACCGCGGGTTCGAGGCCGAGATGCGCGGCTTCCTCACCGACGCGTTCCAGTGGAACAACCTCGCGGCCGGGACGAGTGAAGGATCGCCGGCGCCCATTTCCTACATCGAGCAGAGCCGGCTCGCTTCATTCTTCGGTCGCGTCAACTACGGCTTCAAGAACCGGTACTTCGTCACCGGTGTGCTGCGCAACGACGGGTCGTCGCGTCTGGCGCCGGGGAACAAGTGGGAGGTCTTCCCGGCGATCTCGGCGTCGTGGCGACTGAGCGAAGAGTCGTTCATGAAGAACAGCATGTTCTCGAACCTCAACCTCCGCGTCGGCTACGGGCTGCAAGGGAACCAGGCGGTGCGCCCGTACGGGACGCAGCTCCTGCTCCGCACCAACAACGACGCGCGCTATCCCTTCGGCGGCTCGGTCATCACCGGCTTCGCCGCCTCGCAGGTCGCCAACCCCGACCTCAAGTGGGAGACCTCGACGCAGGTAAACGTCGGCATCGATTACGGCTTCAAGGGTGACCGCTTCACCGGTACGGTCGAGCTGTACCAGAAGAAGACCAAGGACCTGCTCTTCGACGTCCCGGTGGCGCAGCCGGCGGTCGTCTCGACCCGGCTCGAGAACGTGGGGAGCTTGAAGGTGCGCGGCTTCGAGGCGTCGCTCGACGCGGCGTTGTTCGAGAACACGAGCGCGTCGCTTACGTCGGGGCTCGTCTTCACCATGGAGCGAAACGAGGTCGAGGCGCTGGGCCTCGATCGCCAGTTCATCATCACCGGAAGCGTGAACGGCCAGGGGCAATCGGGGAAGTTCGCACAGCGGCTCATCCCCGGGCAGCCCATCGGGACCTTCTGGGGTGCCGAGTTCGCCGGCTACAACGCGAACGGCGAGCAGCTCTTCAACAAGTACACCGTCACCCGCGACGCAGCGGGGCGCGAGACTTCCCGCGTGAAGAGCGGGACGACGACGTCGCCGGGCGGTGATGATGAAGTCATCATTGGCGACGCCAACCCGGCGTTCAGCATCGGCGTCCGCAGCAACGGGACGTGGCGCCGGTTCGACGCCAGCTGGCTGTGGCGCGCCGAGATGGGACGCGACGTGTTCAACAACACCGCGCTCGTCTACGGCACGACGTCGAACGTCAACCAGAGCCGCAACTTCCTCCGCTCGGCGCTGAAGAACAAGGACGCGCTGGGGCAGCCGGCCATCTACTCGTCGCGCTGGATCGAGGATGGCTCGTTCCTCCGCCTCCAGAACCTGACCGTCGGCTACACCTTCCGGCTTCCTGGCGTCTCGAGCCGCGATACCCGCATCTACGTCTCGGGCGACAACCTCCTCCTGTTCACGCCGTACTCGGGCTACGACCCGGAGGTGTTCGTCGACAACGGGCTCGCGGTGCGCGGCATCGACTACCTGATCTACCCGCGTGCCCGGACGTTCACGACCGGCGTGCGCATTCAGTTCTGAGACCGAAGACCGCGGCGCCTTGCAGCTGAGGCGCCGCGGGCCCTGGCCCCGATTCCTTCTTCCTCATCAGTGATCAGGTAACCTCCGACTCCTATGCCGACATTCTCTTCGCTCTCCCTCCGCCGCCCGCGGCTTGGCGCCGTGGTCCTTGCGGGCGCGCTGAGTGTGGTAGCGGGCTGCACGGACCTGACGGAGACGCCGCTGGACGCGCTCACCCCCGAGAACGCGTTCAAGAACGACCCCGAGATCCTCGCGGGTGCGGCGTCGGTCTACGCACAACTCCGCCAGACGCAGTGGGCGTACTACAACCTCTCCGAGATCACCACCGACGAGCAGATCGTCCCCACGCGCGGCAGCGACTGGTTCGACAACGGGCGCTGGATCGAGATCTACAAGCAGACGTGGACCGCGAATTCGGGCTCCGCGCTCGATGACATGAACGGCCTCTGGAACAACATGTTCGCCGGCGTGGCCAAGGCGAACCTGATGATCGAGGTCGTCGAGAAGAGCACGAGCGCGTCGAAGGCGGTGAACCTGGCCGAGCTGCGCACACTGCGCGCCTGGTTCTACTACGTCCTGATGGACATGTTCGGCGGCGTCCCGATCGTGACGACGACGGAGGTGAAGCCGACCGCGCGCGCGTCTCGTGACTCGACCTTCAAGTTCATCGAAGCCGAGCTGAAGGCCGCGCTCCCGAACCTCCCGGAGCGTCCGCTGGCCTATGGGCGCGTGAACAAGCACGTCGCCAACGCGATCCTCGCCAACATGTACATCAACGCCCCGGTCTTCCAGGGGACGGTGACCACGGCCGGGTTGCAGCGTGCTCCGGTACGCGCCACCGAGGCGGCGCAGTACGCCGACGCGGTCATCAACTCGGGCGTCTACAGCCTCGCGAGCAACTGGCAGTCCAACTTCAACCCGGACAACGCCAGCTCGCCCGAGCTGATCTTCGTCATCAACAACACCTCCAACCCGCCGGGCATCGGCAACTCGCTCCCGCAGCGCTCGTTGCACTACGCACAGCACGGCGTGGGTGGCGGCCCGTGGAATGGGTTTGCAACGATCGCCGAGACGTACCGCAAGTACGACCCGGCCGACGAGCGCCGGAAGGTCTGGCTCGTCGGGCAGCAGAAGAGCTTCGTGACGGGCGCCAACGTGAACGACCGCGCCGGGAACCCGCTCGTCTTCACCGAGACGATCGGCGACATCACCAAGGCGACCGAGGCGGAGGGGCCGCGCATCAACAAGTTCCCGCCCTTCATCACGGCGCCGAACGGCGACTCGCACCCGCACAAGTTCCCGTACTTCCGCCTGGCCGAGATGTACATGATCAAGGCCGAGGCGCTGAACGAACAGGGGAACCCGGCAGGGGCAATCGCGATTCTCAATCAGCTCCGTGCCCGCGTCTTCGATCCGGACAAGCCGCTCGGGACGAACATGTCGCAGCAGGAGGTGCGCCAGGCGATCCTCGACGAGCGGCTCTTCGAGTTTGCCGGCGAGGCCAAGCGGCGCCAGGACATGATCCGCCTTGGGGGCTTCACCGCCGCGCGCCAGTTCAAGAACGTGACGGAAGGGTACCGTGTGCTGATGCCGATCCCGATCACGCAGATCCAGAACAATCCGCTCCTCACGCAGAACCCGGGCTACTGAGCCCAGATCGCCTAACGCTCCACAGGGCCACCATAGCCTGCTCCCATTCGGGGGCAGGCTATGGCGCTCCCGGGAGTCCCCTTGCGCACGGACTGACTGGCGAACGCCCTGCCGCGCGCTCCCCGATTCCTCTCGTTGACGACGACATGCAGTGGATGCGCACGGGACCCGCGCACCGACGACCGCTCGCGCTGGCCGGGCTCTGCCTCGCCGTTGCCTGTGGGCGTGCACCGCAAACGGCCGGGTATGATCGCGACGTGGCGATGCCGTCGCCGGATGGGAAGCTCTTCACCCAACTCCCGTCGTCGTACA
>DAIESF010000246.1 GCA_027346425.1 Gemmatimonadota bacterium
GGGTGATCGCGGCCTCGTCCATTGCGCGACGCCCTATCGAATTCCATCCTCGGATGGATGGCGGCGAGCGCGCACGCAACGTGAATCAAGGGTTTCGTGCGAACGCTCACACGGTGGAACACGTGCGTCTGCGGCTCACCCCGCTTGACGGAGATAGCGCGCGCCCTCACCCTGTGAATGGGTCGCCGATGGCGACCTACGTCCCCAGGCGAGAAGATTTATCGATGCCGCGCTCCCTCGCCGCTTGTGTGTCCGGTCGCCGACTGCTGCTGGCGGTGACGTACCTGCTGGTGCTCGTCTCGTGCGACAACCCGGTGTCGCCTGACGGGGGGCTGGTGGGCGGGATCGAGGTTGCGCCTGCAAGCCTGACGATGGAGGTCGGGGTGGCGCTGAGCGTCACGGCGCGCGTGGTCGACGCCTCGGGCGCGAGATTATCGAACGCGCGGCTGTACTGGTCGACCGAGAATCCGGCCATCGCGACGGTATCGCAGTCCGGGAACGTGGTGGCCGTGGCTTCAGGTGCAACCAGGCTCGCGGTGAGCAGCCGGGGGGTGTCGGCAATCGTGCCGGTGACGGTCGCCGCGCTCCCGGTCGCCGTGGTGCGGGTGACGCCCGCCTCGACGAAGGTGCGGGCGGGCTCGTCGGTCACCCTGCGCGCCGACGCGATGAACTCGGCAGGCGACACCATCACCGGCAACCCGGTCCTCTGGACGTCGAGCAACGATGTGGTGGCCACGGTCTCGTCATTCGGGATCGCCACCGGCGTGTCCCCCGGCATCGCAAGCATCGTGGCGTCGGTGAACGGGGTGACCGGCTCGGCACTCGTGGTGGTGGAGGCCGTTCCCGTCGCATCGGTGCGGGTGCTCCCGGTGTCCGGCGCGCTCTTTGTCGGGCAGTCGTTGCAGCTCACAGCGGTGACCGAAGACTCGGCGGGACGGCCGCTCACCGGTCGACTCGTCGAGTGGACGTCCAGCGCACCAGCGGTCGTCACGGTGTCGTCCACCGGGATCGTCCACGCACTCGCGTCGGGGAGCGCGACGATCGCGGCGCGAAGCGAGGCGCGGAGTGCGACGTCGGTCATCACCACGTCGCTCCTTCCGGCGAGCGCCGTGACGGTGGCCCCGGGTTCGGCAACAGTGGCCGTTGGGCAACGCGTGCAGCTGACGGCGCGCGTTCTCGACTCGGCGGGCGCGCAACTCGCGGGACGAACCGTCTCCTGGACGAGCGATCAGCCGGGCGTCGCCACCGTTGCACAGGACGGCCAGGTCACCGCCGTCGCGGTGGGACGCGCGACGATCACCGCCACGTCCGAGAGGAAGACGGGCCAGGCGACCATCGACGTGACGCCAACGCCGGTCGCCACCCTGACGGTGACCCCATCGTCGCTGACGCTCCCAGTGGGGACGACGCAGCTCGTGACCGCTGTCGCCCGCGATGCGCAGGGGGCGGTGCTCCCCGGGCGGGTTGTTACCTGGCTCTCCGGCGCGCCGACGCTGGCGACGGTGAGCCAGAGCGGCCTGGTGACCGCGACTGGTGAGGGAACGGCGCTGATCATCGCGACGTGCGAGGGACAGCAGGCGAGGGTAAGCCTGACGGTGGTGCCGGCGATCGTGACCCAGGTGTCGGTGTCGCCGACAACCGCCACACTCAATCCCGACAGCAGCCGACAATTCGCGGCAAGCGCGCGCGATGCCAACGGTAATGTCCTCGCCGGACGTCCCATGAGCTGGTCGTCGAGCGACCGCGCGGTGGCGACGGTGAGTGCCTCGGGCGTTGTCACCGCGCTGGCGGTGGGGACGTCGCAGCTGTCGGCGTCCACGGGCGGCATCACCGGCTCGGCGCTCGTCACCGTCGCGCTGGTCCCGGTGGCCAACGTCGCAATGTCGTTGCCTACGCTGTCGCTCGTGGAGGCAGGGACGTCCACGCTCTCCGCCACCGCCACCGACTCGCTCGGTGGAATCCTCACCGGTCGCACGCTTGTGTGGGCGTCGGACAATCCGGCGGTGGCCACCGTCACCCAGGGTGGCGTGGTCGCGGCCATCGCTCCGGGGCGTGCGATAGTCAGTGCGGCGGTGCCTAACGCTGGGGTCGGCGGGACGACGCCGAGTGGTGCGACAGCGGTCACCGTGACCTATGCTCCGGTGACCGGCGTGAGCGTCCTCCCTGCCACATCATCCCTGTTCGCCGGGGATTCGGTCCAGCTGACCGCCACGCTCGCCGGGGCACCGCCGCTCACGACGTTGCCAGCGACCGGACGAAGCCTCCGCTGGTCGGTCGCCGATCCCGCTGTCGCCAGTGTCTCATCGACCGGCGTCGTGACCGGCATCGGGGCAGGCTCCACGACCGTCATACTGAGCGCCAGTTCCCCGGGGCAGCTCTCGCCGGTGACCGCCACCGCGAGCGTGTCGGTCAAACTCGTGCCGATCAGCCGTGTGGTCCTGACACCGATGTCCGGGACGATTCACGTCGGGACGCTGTATGCGCGGCCGGCGAGTGCGCAGGCCGTCGACTCTGCAGGCAACGTGCTGAACGGTCGTGCCATCGCGTGGACGACCAGCGATGCGAGCCGAATCTCTGTCACGCCCGCCCCTTCCAACCCTGGTCTGGCCACGCTGGTCGCGTTGAACACGCCGGCGACAGGGGTGTTGCTCGTCGCCACCGCGTCGGGGCCTGCAGGGCCACTGTCCGACACGCTGACCATCTCGTCCGACCTGGTCGCGATCAACGCCGTGACGGTGTCGCCGTCGGCGGCGACGCTCCTTCCATCGGACACGTTGTCGCTGACCGCGATCGCCAGTGACTCTGCCGGCAACGCCATCGGCACAACGGCGGGGAACCCCCTGGGCGGGCGACTGACCACCTGGGCGTCGGCGAGCCCTAACGTTGGAATCGTGAGTGCGACTGGCGTCGTCACGGCGATAGGACTCGGGAGCACGTCGATTAACGCGTCGGTGGGCGGGGTGGGACCTGCACGCTTCGCCCTCACGGTGGCGCTGACCCGGGTGGCGAGCGTTGCGCTCAGCGCCACCGACTCCAGCATCTTCGAAGGTCAGGCGGTGCAGGCGACGGCGGTTGCGCGCGATGCGTTCAACAACGTGGTGCCGCTCGCTGGTCGCGCCATCGTCTGGTCGAGCACGTCGTCGGCCGTCGCGACGGTCTCGCCCACGGGGTTGGTGAGCGCCGTTCGTGCGGGTACCGCCACGATCGGTGTCACAATAGATGGCGTCGGCCCGGCGACCTTCACCTTGTCCGTCGCCCAGGTTCCGGTCGCACGCGTCGATGTCACACCGACGTCGGCGTCGCCGGTCACGGGTGACGTGACCACGTTCGCCGCGACGCCGCGCGATTCGGTCGGGAACGTCCTGAGCAACCGCATCATCAACTGGAGTACGAGCAACGCGAAGGGATCGGTCTTCCCTTCCAGTGGCGGGACGACGAGCCTCACGGCACGGGACTCGGGTACCGTGGTCGTCTCGGCCACCAGTGAGGGGAAGCCCGGGATTGCCACGGTGTCGATCGCGCTCGCGCCCGTGGACACGATCCAGTCGGTGCCGAGTGCAAGCGCCCCGAGCGTCAGAATCTCCGCGGGAACTGGCAACAGCGCGCGCGAGAAGTTCCGTGTCCTCGACGCCAGGGGGCTGAGACAGGTGGGGCGGCAGTTCACGGTGACCAGCGGCAATCCTGCATTGGGGACGGCTGCGGCCGCGGGCGCAATTACAACCGATTCGAAAGGAGAGGCCGAGTTCATCGTGACCCTCACGTCGGCGGCGAGGGCTGGTGACGCGTTCACGGTCACGGTTGCCGTCGATGGGAAATCGACCGTCTGGCAGGTGACGGTCCGGTAGCGAGCCGGCCGAAGTTGCGGCCTACCCGGGATGCCGCGGCGGGGCCATGCAACTTTGCCGGGCGGCGAAACGTACGGCTTCCCATGCCTACTCGTCCCCTACTCGTCGCGGCGGCCCTCACCGTTCTCGCCGCTCCTCGCGCCGGCGCCCAATCCTCGCCCGATGCGCGCATCGATTCACTCGTGCAGTCGGCGATGACGCGCCGCCTGATTCCGGGCGCCGCCGTCGTGGTCGTGAAGGACGGCCGCGTCGTGAAGAAGACGGTGTACGGAGTCGCCAGCGTCGAACTAGACGTGCCGGCGACGACCGCGACGCTCTTCCAGATCGCCTCGGCCACGAAGAACGTGACCGGCGTGGCCGTGATGCAGCTGGTGGAGGGGGGAAAGTTCAACCTCGATGACCACGTCTACGACCTCCTCCCCAAACTCCCGGCCGCGTGGAGGCCGGTGACGGTGCGGCAACTCCTCAGCCACACGTCTGGCCTCCCCGACATGATCCTCGACGCCGACAAGGGGGTCTGGCTACCGGGCGGCCCCGATTCGGTCATCGCGCAGCTGGCGGCGGCACCGGTCAAGCCGGCGGGGTCGGAGTGGTCGTACAATCAGACAAACTACATGTTGCTTGGGATGCTGATCGAGCGATATGGCGGGCTGCCCTATCGTGACTATTTCCAGCAGCACGTCTTCGCCCCGATGGGGGTGACCGGCGTTGTGTTCGGCGACACGCGGAGCGTGGTCAAGGGACGGGCGACCGAGTACACGCGCCTCGGGATTCGCGAGGGGGCGAAGCAGCTCACCGACCTCAAGGCGTTCAGCTACGAGTATCCCGACGCGCTATACACGGCGGCGGGAATTTTCATGAACGCCGATCATATGGCGCGGTGGCTCGAGGGGATCGCGCGTGGCGCCACACTCACGAAGCAGTCATTCGGTGAGATGACGACGACCGTCACGCTCAACGACGGGAAGCCTTTCCACATCCCCGACACGCCGATGGGCTACGGGCTCGGCTGGATCATCATGGATACGCCGGAGCACCGCAGCGTTGGCGGTTCGGGGGGAGGGCGCGCGGCGGTGATGTACTATCCCTCGGATCGTTTGGGGGTGGCCGTGATGACCAACCTGCAGGCATCGGGGCCGGAGAGCCTGCTGGAGATGGTGGCGGGGGAGTACTTGAAGGGGCACTGACGCCGGAGGCTGCCGCCGTCGTGCCGCGACGCCATCCGGTCGTCGCTCACTCGCGCTTCGGCGGCGCCTCCAGCTTCTTCACCCGCTCCCGAAACTCCTGGAAGCGCGGCGAGTCGGTGGTGAGTGCCGCAAGCTTGCTCGAGTCGAGCTTCGCGATGAGCGCATTCGTGTACTTGATGCGCTCTTCCTCGTACGGGTGGGTGCTGAACCAGGCGTCGAGCCCCCCCGGCTTCGTCTTGCGCTCGTCGAGCAGCGTTTGCAGGAGGAGGGGGATCCCCTTCGGGCTCACCTTGGCACGCACCACCAGCCCGACTCCGTCCTCGTCGGCCTGCCGCTCGTCGTCGCGGCTGTACTTGGCGAAGACCGCCGCACCCCCGAGTTCGATCGCGATACGCGTCGCCGTGCTCTCGCACACGCCGGTGAGCACACAGACCACCGAGACCCCAAGATTGGCGCGTTGCGCCGCTTCCATCTGCTTGACTGCGTGCCGGCGCGTGACGTGGGAGATCTCATGCGCGAGCACGCCGGCCAGCTGGTCCATCTCGGTGGTGCGCTCCACGAGGCCGCGCGTGACGTACACATACCCGCCGGGGAGGGCGAACGCGTTCACTTCCGCGTAGTTGACGAGCGTGAAGTGCCATTGCAGGTCGCGGACCCCGGTAACACTGGCCAGCGAGTCACCGAGGAGCGTAAGGTATCCCGCGATCTCCGGCGCGCGCACGACCGGCCACTCGGCGTCGATCTGCTGGGCGTAAACCTGCCCCATCTCGGTCTCCTGACGGCGCGAGATGGAGCAGGACGCCATTACCAGCGCCGCCCCCAGGAGCCATGCCGGCTCCCAACGGACGCCTATCCTCGTGTCCCGAGGCCCCACCCCCGTTCGGCCGCGCATCAGTCGGCGCTCCTTCTCAGCCACACCTTCAGGCTCTCCTTGCGACGCCTGGCGGTCTATCGGGCGACGGTGCCGAGAGCGTAGGGGGATTGCGGGCGATAGGACGGACGGGGGAGTAGGGATGCGTCTCCCCGCGCCGATTGCGAGGGGCATGGCTGGTGCGTCATGATCCCGGATGCGGGGCCGCGCCTAGGCGACGCGGGCGGTGGGTACGGTCTGTGGCCGGGACGCTCGAGGGTTGGGGGTGCGGGGCGGTTTCGCACGCGTTCCAGATCTTCCCCGACCGAGAGATGATTCCCCACGATCGCCGGACTTTTCCTGCGCGCATCGCCGATGCGCTGACATTGACGATCGCCACCGCCATGGTGGCATGCTGGGGACACCTCGCCGTGTCCGCCGTCATGCGCCACGTCTTCGGTCTCTTTTCGTGGAAATGGTGGCTACGCGACCAGGTGATGCTGTCGTCGATCGGCTACCTCCTGGTCATCGGCGCACTTTCTCTCGTCCCGATCGCCCTCCATGCGATCTGGCCGCGCCGCGTGACGCTCGCGATCCTGGCGGCCTTCCAGTCGGCGCTGGCGGCGTTCGCCGTGCTCCTGCTGGCCCAACGCATTGCACCATGGGCGCTCTCCGTCGTCGCGTTGGCGGCTGGGGTCCAGCTGCACCGTTGGGCAAGCGCACGAGAGGATTCGCTGCGTCGCGCCAGCCGCCACCTCGCGCTTGCCGGCGTCACGGCGAGCGCGCTCGTGGTGTCGTCGTTGCACGTCGTTCGCGCGCGAGCCGAGGCGCGCGACATGGCGGCGCTCGCCAACGCTCCCACGGGGACGCCTAACGTCCTGCTCATCATCCTCGATTCGGTCCGGGCGAGCAGTCTTGGCCTCCTTGGCGGTCCGTTCGACAACACGCCGCACCTGGCCGAGTGGGCGCGCCGCGGCGTGACGTTCGAACGAGCCTACAGCACGGCATCGTGGACGCTTCCGTCGCACGCGTCGATGTTCACCGGTGAGTATGCGAGCCACGCCGGGGCCGACTGGAGCCTCCCCCTCGACGCGGGGAAGGTGACGCTCGCCGAGGTGTTGCGGGATCGTGGCCTTGCCACTGGCGGCTTCGTCGCCAATACGGTCGCGGCCGTGTATCGCACCGGACTGTCACAGGGGTTCATCCGATATGAGGACACCCCGCGGTCGCTGGCCGAGTTCGCCCTGTCCACGACGTTGGCCCAGACCAAGTCGGCGGCGACCTTCTTCCTCGAGTGGAAGCGGTCGGGCTGGCTTCGTGGTGCGGCGAAGCGGGCGATGCCGCTCTCGCTGGTTCCCCACGGCAACTACGTCCAGGACGACTTCATCCCGGCAGGCGCCGTCGTCAATTCGTTCCTGCAATGGCAGGCGGGGCTCGGGGGGCGGCCGTATTTCGCCTTCCTCAATTTCTTCGACGCCCATGCGCCGTACGTCCCCCCCGAACGGTACCGGACGATGTACGGCGCGAGTGGGCTCGACATCGACCGATATCATGGGGCGATCCGCTACATGGATGACGAGATCGATCGACTGCTGCGCACCCTCGATGCGCGAGGGGTGCTGCGCAACACGATCGTCGTCGTCACCTCGGATCACGGCGAGTCGTTCGGCGAGCACAAACTGGTCGGCCACGGCAACGGGTTGTACCTCAACCAGATCCACGTCCCGCTTGTGATCGTCTCGGCGCCCGGACTCCCGGCCGGAATGCGCGTGCAGCGGCAGGTGTCGCTGCGCGACCTGGCGGCGACCATCCTCGACTATTCGGGCCTTGGCAAGGAGTGCCCGTTAGGCGGTCGAGCACTGCGTCCCCTCATTGCCGGTGACAGCGCCGCCGTCGTGAGCCCGGTAATCGCGGAGGTGAACAAGGGGATCAACGTCGATCCGCGCACGCTCTCTGGGAGCGCCGACCAGAAGTCGGTGGTGACCGACTCGCTGCACGTGATCCAGGGGAGCCGGAACAGCCTGAGCGTGTTCGCGCACCAGTTCGACCCGCTCGAGGAGCGTGACCTCTCCACCCTGCCGCCGGTGCGTGCCGTCGGGCTCGGGCTCATGAAGCGGACGCTCGAAGCGAACGATATCCGCTGGCGGGCGCCGCGTTAGCTGCGTGCGCCGGTGGCCAGCGACGCCAGCAGGTGGTCGGCGAGGCGCAGCGACAAGGCGGCGATCGTCAGGGTCGGGTTGACCGCGCCCCCCGTGGGGAAGAGCGAACTCCCGGCGAGGTAGAGGTTTCGCGTGCCATACACGAGGGCAGTGGGATCGGCGACTCCATCTTCCTCGCGTGCCGACATCCGGCACGTCCCCATCAAGTGCGCCCCGCCGTAAAAGGTCGTCCCGACGTGCACGTCGGTGAGTCGCGCGGCATCGGCAACGGTGTGCAACGCGGCACGCGCCACGTCGAGCGTGCGGTGGTCGCGTTCGCCGAGGACGAAGTGAAGCCGGGGGGCCGAATCGCCGAAGCAATCCGTCACCGTGGGATCCAGTGTCACGCGGCTGTCGCGATTCGGGATGTGCTCGACGCTCACCTCGACGCGGCGCATGTGGCCGAACGTGTCGCAGTCGTGGCGCGCCATCGCCCGCCCCCATCGCCCGGGTTGGCGAGCGAAGCTCTCCAGCGGATCGCCGGGGTTGGGGAAGAGCATGCGCACCGCGCCGCGCTCGCCGCGGTCCTTCCCTTCGTACACGTGATACGAGGTCAACGTGGGGAAGCCGATGCGATTCGGGTAGTCGCGCTCGGCGGAGAGTCCGTAGGCCGCGACCTTCCAGTGTTCCATGAGGTGCCGCCCGACGAGTTCCGTACTCCCAACGCGCGAAAGCAGGAGGAGGCGGGCGGTCTCGATCGCGCTTGCGGCGACGACGACCGCGCGCGCGCGGATCTCGTGCGGTGCCCCGTCACGTGTCGTGGCGTGCAACAGCCGCACTCGTCCCGCAGCGTCCATCTCGATGCGACGGACCGTGGTGTCGGGGAGGATTTCGCAATGCCCCGATCGCTCCGCCTTGAAGGCGTGCCAGTCGGCGGAGTACTGCGCGCCGCCCGGGCAAATGGGGCAGGTGGAGAAGGTCGTGCACGGCGGGCGCCCGTCGTACGCGCGGCCGTTGTTCTTGGCGACCGGCATGCTGGAGAGGCGGATCCCGAGGGTATCCGCTGCGCGTCGCCAGAGTGAGTCGCTGTAGCTGTCGGGGAACGGCTCCATCGGATAGGGCGCGCTCCGCCACGGGTCGTCGGGTCCCTTCACACCGGAGACGCCCAGCTCGCGCTCGGCGCGCACGTAATACGGCTCGAGGTCGGCGTATTGCAGCGGCCAATCGACGCCGAGCCCGAACGTCGTGGCCGTGCGGAAATCCGACTCGCGGAGCCGCGGGGCCATGCCGATCCAGTGCAACGTGGTCCCTCCCACGGCGCGCACGCGATTCACGTTCAGCGGATAGCTGAAGGCGGAGGCATTCGTGAAGACGTCACGCGCGGGGTCGCGCGGCCAGGGGCTCTCACCGAGCGTGAGGAAGCGACGTTGCTGCGCGGCGCGGTTGGCGCGGTCGAGCCGCGGGCCGGCCTCCACGAGGAGGGTGCGTATGCCGCGCGCTGCGCACGCGTCGGCGATCAGCGCCCCCGCTGGCCCTGCCCCGATGACGCAGAGGTCGACGTCGTGCCCGGTCAGCACGCGGGCGGGGTCCCGGCCCGCGTGTATTCGCGTGGGTCGCCCGATTCGCCGGGGGTGCGCGCGTAGCCGCGACGATGCCACGCCGGTGAGGATGCGCGGTATACGGTGGTGAGGCGGTCGATCAATTCTGCGCGCATGCGGCGTCGCACCCGTTCATTCGTCGAGATCGTTGCCAGCAGGCTGGATCGCGTGGTTGCAACTGACGGACGCATGATGTGGTCGACGATCGCGTCGCGCACGTCGTCGGATGCGTTGGCAAACGAGGGGGCCTTCGCCGCGCGCGCGAGGCGGTCGACGTAATCGGCCGCCTCCACGAACTCGGCGCGCCACCCGCCATCTTGTGCCACGAGGAGAGCGAGGTCGCTGCCGAGGTCGCTGGTGTCGCGCGCGTCCAGCCGGTGCCCGAACAACGCGCCGGTCAGTGTGGCCATGCGCGCGAGCAGGCCGGGATCAACCGGCGTCCGGTCGGGCGGGAGGGGGCGATGTCGGGTTTGCCGGAGCCCCGCAGAGAGGCGCCGCGCCAGGGGGAGCATGGCGGCCATCGCCGTGACGGCGATGGTGACGATGACGACCGCTCGGCGCCGGCCGATCGGGGAACCACTCCCTGCCTTGAGATCCGGATCTTGCGATGTCATCAGCTCCGCGCGTTGCGACCGTTCCGCCTACGCTGGTGTCTCCGTGCGGCGAACACTACAGGCCATCTCATAGATGGTCGACGGCTTCTGGCCGGCGCAGGGCGCCGGCGCGCCGGCGACCATTTATGAGATGGCTTCTAGCGTGCCGCCCCGTCTCGCTGGCGTCCACACCGTGCTGGTCGTCGCGTCAGGAGTCGGGGGCCTGGGGAAGGTGGTCGCAGGTCGCCATGGTCGCAATCGGTAGGGGGCGCCTACCGGTCGGCTCTCGTCGTGGGGGCGAGGCCAGGCTCCGACGGGCGCCGCTCGGG
>DAIESF010000046.1 GCA_027346425.1 Gemmatimonadota bacterium
TGGTCTGTCGCGCTAGACGCCTTTCTCTTCGAGCAGCGCCATGAATTCGGCCGGCGTCTTGATCCCAAGGAGACGATCGGGGACATCTGCCTCTTTGCTGAACTGCGCAATCTTCCCAAGGACAGGGAGATATTGGTTGGAAACTTCGAGTGGCGGCGCGACGATGAGGAAGAAGAACTTCACGGGCTTCTCGTCGATTGCCTTGAAGTCCAACCCGTCCGCCTTGCGCCCGAAGGCAACGCGCAGCTTGTTGACGACGAGCGATCGGCAATGCGGGATGGCGATGCTCCGCCCGATCCCGGTGGAGCCGAGGTTCTCGCGCCGCTTCAGCATCTTGAAGAGCATCCCCTCCGACTTCTCGTCCAGCTTGAGAAGTCCGATGAGCTCCTTGAGGATCTCGTCCTTGGTCGTCCCTTCGAGATCCAGCTTGATCGCGTCTTCGGAGAAGAACTCTCGCAGCTCCATCGAACCCTCGAAACGTACTCGTGCCCAAGTGCGCCCGACGGTCGGGGCACAGGTCGCGGGGCGCATCCGGCACCCCCGCATGATAGACCGGGCAAGTTATCCTGCGCTGCAAGTCGTGTCAAAGCTTCACGTTGAATCACTTTCCCTCGGGAGTTAGCTTCCCAAGCATGTCGTTCCCGTTTCCCGTCGCCCACGATGTCCCGTTGATCCTGGCCCCCATGGCCGGCGTGTCCGAGTCGCCCTTCCGGCGCCTGTGTCGCCGGTACGGGGCCGACGTCGTGGTGACGGAGTTTCTCTCGGCGGAGGGGATCCGGCGCGAGAACCAGGCGACGCTCTCGAAGCTGCGCTTCGGCGCCGACGAGCGGACGATCGGCGTCCAGATCTTTGGCGCCGAGCCCGATGCCATGCGCGAGGCAGCCGCCCTCGTGACCGACGTCTTCCAGCCTGAATACATCGACATCAACTTCGGCTGCCCGGTCAAGAAGGTGGTTCGCCGCAACGGCGGCTCCGGGTGCCTGAAGGACCTCTCGCTCGTGCAGGAGGTCATTCGCGCCGTGATCGCTGGAACGCGCCTCCCCGTGACGGTCAAGATCCGCTCCGGCTGGAGCGAGGAGATGCGCGACCCGGTCAAGATCGGCCTGTATTGTCAGGCGGCCGGGGCGCGAGCGCTCGCCATTCATCCGCGCACGCGCACGCAGATGTACACGGGGAGCGCCAACTGGAGCGAGATTGCCCGCGTCAAGGAAGCGCTCGAGATCCCGGTGATCGGTAACGGCGACATCAAGACTGCTCACGACGCACTGCGTATGCGGCGGGAGACGGGGTGCGACGGGGTGATGATTGCGCGCGGCTCGTTCGGCCAGCCGTGGATCTTCAACCAGGCGCGCGCCCTCCTCGAAGGACGCGAGCTCCCCCCGGTGCCTGGCGTCGAGGAGCGGTTCGCGATCGCGCTCGAGCATGCGCGGATGGTGGAGGAGTACGAGCTCGACCCCGATGGGGCGGCCATCGAGTTCAGGAAGCACCTTGGATGGTACGTGAAGGGGCTCCCCAACTCTGCCGACCTGCGGAAGCGACTGCACGCGGTCAACTCGTTCGGCGAGGTCGAGGGGATCTTCGGCGACTACCTCCGCTGGCGCGAGGAGTCGGCGGAGGTCCATGCGGCCACAGGGGAGTCGGAGCAGCCTGCCCTCGAGCCCGCCGAGGCGTGAGCGCATACCGAATCCTCGACCTGCTCGCGCAGGTCGCGAACGGGGGAATCGCACCATCGGCCGCGCTAGAACGCCTGGCGCTCGAGCCGTACGAGTCGCTCCCGTTTGCCACGATCGACCATCATCGGGCATTGCGGCAGGGGTTCCCGGAGGTGGTGTTCGGGAGTGGAAAGACCCCCGAGCAGATCTTGGTGATCTGCGAACGGCTCAGCGAGCGCGGAGACGGGTTCCTGGTCACCCGAGCCTCCGACGAGGCCTGTGCGGCGCTGGCCGCGCGCTTTCCGGATGTGGTCGTCAACGAGGCCGCTCGTACGGCTCGCCTGGCGGGCGGGTCGCCCCCCCCGGTTGGGGAAGGGACGGTCCTCATCGTCACCGCCGGGACGAGCGACCTGCCGGTGGCCGAGGAGGCCGCCGAGACAGCGGTCGCGATGGGGAATACCGTCGAGCGCCTCACCGACGTGGGCGTGGCGGGGATTCACCGCCTCCTGTCGCGCGCCGAGGAGCTGCGGAAGGCACGCGTGATCATCGTGGTTGCCGGAATGGACGGGGCGCTTCCATCGGTCATCGGTGGCCTGGTGAAGTGCCCCGTGATCGCCGTCCCCACCAGCATCGGATACGGTGCGGCGTTCGCCGGCGTGGCCCCCCTCCTGACGGCGCTCAATTCATGCGCCGCCGGCGTTACGGTGGTGAACATCGACAACGGATTTGGGGCTGCCGTGGCGGCTTCGCGGATCACACACTCCTGACACCGGCGCGGGGCCGGGGGTTGACACGGGGCGCCAGGCGCGTTCGCGCAGTCTTTCGTGTGATTTTGTCAAGTTGTTGACTGTATCGGAATTAGGAGGTCGATCTCTCCTGAAACTTGAAGTGCGGATTGACGTGGGGGCGCGTTTCCGCTAGGCTTCATCTCGTAGTCCATGGGGGCGACCTGGATTCGACGGGGTCGGTGACGCCGTGGCTGCGTGCCCAGCTGCTGAGCGCTGGTAAAACACTCGGCAAAATCACAACTGCCAACACTGAACTGGCCCTCGCCGCGTAACTCTTAGGAGTTGCTGCTGGCGTTGCTCCTGATGAAGCCCGCCCGAGGCGGCGTCCGGAGTATCGCAATATCGGGATAGCCTGGCGTCGCGCCTCTTGGCGCCGGGCGAAATCTTAAGGGGGCTTGTGCAGCAATGGGCCGCTCACCGGCCAGTGGCTGCAGACCTTAATCGGTGAGCTACGCACGTAGATGCTGTGGTAGATCTTATCTCGGACCGGGGTTCGACTCCCCGCGCCTCCACTCCGGAAGACCCCGACCGATTCTGGTTGGGGTCTTCCGTTATTCCCACCATCGAGACTCGAGCCGCGTCATGAACTCCGGGCGATTCCGCACGCCGAACCCTCCGCTGCATCGTGCCTCGACCATCGTCTTCGACGATGTCGCCCATCTGGTCCAGGCCCAGCGTGAGATGACGGCCGTTGGCGATGCCAGCATCTACGCCACGTTCGGGACCCCGACGACACAGGCCCTAGCCGATGCGATCCGCGAACGGGAGGGAGGCAACGGGGTCGTGTTCGCGCCGTCGGGGCTCGGCGCGGTCGCGCTGGCGCTGATCTCGGTGCTACGAGCCGGCGACCACCTCCTCATGGTCGACTCGAGCTACGGCCCGACGCGCGCCCTGTGCGACGGCATCCTGAAGCGATGCGGCGTTGAGACCGAGTACTACGATCCCCACATCGGGGGAGACATCGCCCGGCTCATCCGTCCGGCGACCCGGGCGATCTTCATGGAGAGTCCGGGGAGCTTCACCTTCGAGGTGCAGGACGTCCCGGCGATCGTGG
>DAIESF010000050.1 GCA_027346425.1 Gemmatimonadota bacterium
GGACCTCACCGATCACCGTGTCGCCAACGAGGTCGATCACGACCAGCCGGGTGGCGTGCGAGACATACAGCCGATCGCCCTCCACCAGGGTGTAATCCCATCCCCCCTCGCCCCCGACTGGGATCTTCTTCACCACCCGATAGCCGCCGGCACGCTGGGCAGCTGCAGGGCTTGCAAGGGTGAGCAGGACAGCGAGCGTCGAGGCGCCGCGTATGAAGGTTCCGCTGGTAAACCAACGTGACTGCGACGAGGTGGACATGACGGGCACCGGGCCAG
Source organism: Gemmatimonadota bacterium (assembly GCA_027346425.1). Lineage (GTDB taxonomy): Bacteria > Gemmatimonadota > Gemmatimonadetes > Gemmatimonadales > Gemmatimonadaceae > SCN-70-22. The sequence continues at coordinate 277 of DAIESF010000050.1, forward strand.
GGGGACCTGCAACCTTCAAGAGCAACACGACAGGAAGTGGCCTCTACTCTGCCCATGGGGGGGCGGTGCGTCCATCCGCCTCGTGGCAAAGATTGCGATCACAGCGGCACGGGCGTCGAGCGCGCTGGTGGTGTACCGTCGGCTGTGCGTGTCCCGTTGGCGCCGTCTCCATTGAATGATCGGGGTCCGCACTTCATTTTCGCCGTTCCCCGCCCCCGGTCTCCATGTCAGACGACGCTCACCCAGACTCCCTGCCGCGGCGCGTGGCGATTCAGCGTCTCGCCGCGACGCTCATCGCCGCCCCGGCCATTTTGCGCGGGCGCTACCCGCTGTTTCACGGGTCGCCGACCCAGTACTCGGCGCGTGCCATCAAGCTGGTGCAGGAGTCGGTCGTCATCGACCTGCTGAACCAATTCCGCTTTGCCGACTTCGCCGAGAAGCCCCCCAAGTCGCAGCTATGGCTCAGCAAGCCGCGCAGCATGCCCCCGGCCGACTACGAGGTCTACCGCACCTCGGGCTACAGCGTCATCTGCCTCGGTCACAGCCCGTCGGACTATGCCGCTGGGATTCGCTTCTTCGCCGACTGGAACGGCTTCATCGCCGAGTACCCCGACTGGTTCATGCGCGTGGACGACGCGCGCGATTTCGATGCGGTGAAGCGGTCGGGGAAGGTGGGGATCATGATCGCCTTCCAGAACTCCGATCACTTCCGCTCCCCCGACGACGTCGACACCTTCTTCGCGCTGGGGCAGCGCCTCTCGCAGCTCACCTACAACTACCAGAACCGGAGCGGGAGCGGCTTCCTCGAGGAGAATGACGGCGGCCTCACGGTCTTCGGGCGGCAGATCGTGGAGCGCATGGAGAAGGTGGGAATGGCGGTGGACGTCTCGCACTGTGCTGACAAGACGACGCTCGACACGCTGTCGGTCGCCAAGCGTCCCGTGGTCTTCTCGCATGCCAGTTGTCGCGCCTTGCTCCCCGGGCATGCCCGCTGCAAGACCGACGAGATGATCGCCAAGATGGCGACGTCAGGCGGGGTCATGGGGATCCCCTTTCTGCGCATGATGGTGCACGAAGAGGAGCCGGTGACGATCGAGCATGTGCTCGACCACTTCGATCATGTGCGGAAGCTCGTGGGGGTCGAGCACCTGGCGGTGGGGAGCGACATGGATGTGGTGGGAAACCCCAACCCGGTCAACGGTCCCGGGGCTGGGAACCCGGCGACGCCGAACTTCGAGCGCTACCACCTGCATCGCGATGCCAAGGGGGAGTTGCTCCTGACGGTCGCCGGGCTCGACCACCCCAAGCGTACCTTCGACCTCACCGAGGGGCTCATCCGTCGCGGCTACACCGACGCGCAGATCACCGCCATCCTTGGCGGGAACGCGATGCGCGTCTTCCGTTTCCTGTGGGGGCAATGATGCGCGCCGAGGGAACACCCACGCAGAGCATCATCGCGGGCGGGAGGCGCTCGTACGTCTTCGACTACGAGATGGCTGCCGGCTGACACGCCGGCAGCCCGAAGTTGTCAGACGCCGAGCCAGGTCCAGTTGGTGTTGGCGGGGTCGCACTCCTCGGGACGCACCGGGCGCATGAAGACGTCGACCGTCAGGTACAAGACCTTGGAGAACGGATAGAGGGCGATCGGGGTGATCGCCATCCCGCCCACCGCGCCATAGGTGATCGCGTCCCAGTTGATGTCGGGCCAGGAGAGGATGATCGCCGTCGCGAACGTGACCGCGAAGAGGAATTCAGCGGTGATGAGGTTGAAGAACATCGCCCCCGTGAAGTAGCTGTCGCTGCTGCGTTCGAAGCGGAAATGGCAGGTCGCGCAGCGTTGGTTCACCTTCCCCCATGAGGCGAGGACGGGCGACTGTCCGCAGTTGGGGCACCGCAGGCGCACGGCGCGCCCGAGCAGGCGCAACGCGTAGCTGGCCGTGCGCTCGGGCTTCTTGGGTGCGGGCAGGGTTGGCGAGGTCACGGGCTGTGCGATCACGAGGGGAGGACGTTGACGGCGATATGGCTCGCGGCGCGCGGGCCATGATAGATGGTGTGCACCCGCGCGCGGAAATCGGACGCCTTGGCCTCGAAGATGTTCTTGACGAAGGTTTGCGGGTTGCGGTCGTACAGCGGGAACCAGCTGCTTTGCACCTGCACCATGATGCGGTGCCCCTTGAGAAAGCGGTACGTCTGCTGGTGCAGGTCGACCGTGAACGGGGTGACGGTGTTGGCCTTGATGGGAGTCGCTGTGCTGAAGCCCTTGTAGTAGCGGCCGCGCATGATGTCGCCGGCCACCATCAGCTGGTATCCACCGAGCTTCGGGTCACGGGCCACCGAATCGGGATAGACGTCGATGAGCTTCACCACCCAGTCGGCGTCGGTCCCCGTGGTGCTGGCAAACAGGTGCGCCGTCACGTCGCCGGCGATGGTCACGTCGCTGGATAGCGGCTCGCTCTCCCAGCTCACCACGTCGGGGCGGTTGTGCACGAAGCGCTGGTCCTCGACCAGCCACTGCCGCCAGCGTGTTCCGTCGACGGGGCGGGCGATGTAGGGAATGGGGTGCTTCGGATCGCTCGTGTACGAGGTACTCCCTGCCGACGTCGGCGCGTCGAACGACAGTCGGCCGTCGTTGTGCAGGTAGAGCCGGGCCGGCTTGGCGTCGTGCGGGGGCCAGGCGTCGAAGGTGCGCCAGCTGTTGCTCCCCACCTCGTAGACGAACGCCTCGGCGAATGAGGCGCTGCCGTCGCCGTGCAGCCAGTTGAAGAACCACGGGCGCTCGATGTTGGCGCGGTAGTACAACCCCACGTCGCTGCCGAACTGCATGGGGCCGAACGAATCGGTCTCGCGTCCCGCCCACCCACCGTGGAACCAGGGGCCGAGGACGATGTGATTCCAGCGCCGGCTGTCACGCTTCTCCAGCGTGCGATAGGCCTCCTGCGGCCCCAGTACGTCTTCCTGGTCCCAGTAGCCGCCGACGTTCAGCACCGCGACGTTAGGCGAGGTCCACACGCGCTGCATCGCCTTGGCCTGCCAGTAGGCGTCCCATGTCGGGTGCGCCTTGAAGCCGCGCCATGACGGGAGAGTGTCGATTCCGTTCTTCGCCCCGAGTTCCGTGAGCGTCGGGAACTGCAGGTACCAGTCGTAGCGATCGTATCGCGTGATGTGGAGCGGGCTCGGGACGGTGCGCGACCACTCCATGGCCGTGGCGTACTCCACCCCGAA
>DAIESF010000059.1 GCA_027346425.1 Gemmatimonadota bacterium
GCGAGCGCCAAATCGGGGCATGAGCGAATGCTCATCCGCGCGCGCTCAGTCCAGCCCCATCCGCTCGCGCACCTCGGCCATGGTCACCTTGGCCACCGTGCGCGCCCTGGCCGCGCCGTCGCCTAACGCTTCGGTCACCAGGTTCGGCTTGGCCGCCAGCTCGGCGGCCCGGGCGCGAATCGGGACGAGCTCGATTTCCATCGAGGCCGCCAGCACCTTCTTGCAGTCGATGCACCCCCACCCGGCGCTGCGGCACTGGGCGTCCACGTGCGCCACCGTGGCCGCGTCACTAAATGCCTTGTGCAGCTGGAAGATGTTGCACACGTCGGGGTTCCCCGGATCCGTCCTGCGGACGCGCGCCGGATCGGTCACCGCCGGGCGCAACTTCTCCCAGATCGCTGCCGGCTCCTCCAGCAGCGCCACCGTGTTCCCGATCGACTTGGACATCTTGGCCTGCCCGTCCAGCCCCAGGATGCGCCGCGTCGGCGTGAGGCGGGCCTGGGGCTCGGCGAAGTACCCCTCCCCGAACCGCGCATTCCACCGGCGCGCGATTTCGCGCGACAGCTCCAGGTGCTGAACCTGGTCCTCCCCCACCGGGACGATGTCGGCATGGTACAGGAGGATGTCGGCGGCCTGCAGGACGGGATAGTTCAGGATCCCGGCCGGGACGCTCTCCAGGCGCGACGACTTTTCCTTGAACTGCGTCTGCCGCTCCAGTTCACCCAGCGGGGTGATCGCGTTGAACAGCCACTGCAACTCCGTGTGCTCCGGGACCGCCGACTGGAGGAAGAGCGCCGCCGTGTTCGGGTCGATCCCCGCCGCCAGCAGCGAGACCGCCATTTCATGCGTGCGCCTCTTGAGATCCGCGGGTTCGTACGGGATCGTGATAGCGTGGTAATTCACGATGCAGATGAACGACTCGAACTCCCGCTGGAGCGCGACCCAGTTCTTCACCGCCCCGAGGTAATTCCCGATGTGCAGTTCCCCGGAGGGCTGGATTCCGCTAAAGATTCTCGGCATCGAGGCAACTTAAGGGGACTCACTTTGCCGTCGCAACGACACGACACCGCCCTGCAGAACCTGCTGCTCGACGCATCCCTGCACGCCGCGCGGCGGGGGGCGGACTTTGTGCGCGAGCGCACCCGCGACCTCGCCAGCATCGACTGGCAGATCAAGTCCCGCGCCGACTTCGTGAGCGAAGTCGACCTCGGCGCCGAGTCCAGGATCGCCGAGTACCTGCTCGAGCGCGTCCCCGACGCCCTGGTGCTCGGCGAGGAACTGACCCCCCGCGCCGCCACCGAGGACGGCATCGTCTTCGTCGTCGACCCGCTCGACGGGACGACCAACTTCCTCCACGGTTTCCCGGAATATGCCGTCTCGATCGGCGCCCTCGCCGGCGGGTCTCTGGCGGCCGGGGTCGTGCTGCAGATCCCGCTGGACGTGACGTACACTGCGACCGCGGGCGGCGGGGCATTTCGCGATGGTGACCGGCTCTGCGTCTCGTCCACCGCCGATCCCCTGCGCGCCCTGATCGGCACCGGCTTTCCGTTCAAGGAGCCCGACCAGATCGCCCCGTATCTCGCGCAACTCGGCCGGGTGATGTCGGAGGTGGCGGGGGTGCGCCGCCCCGGCTCCGCCGCCCTCGACCTGGCCCACGTGGCCGAGGGGAGCTTCGACGCCTTCTGGGAGCAGATGCTCTCGCCATGGGACATCGCCGCCGGGATCCTCCTGGTGCGCGAAGCCGGGGGGCTGGTGACCGATTTCGCCGGGAATGACGTGTTACCGTCGCATACGCCGGTCGTGGCGAGCAACGCGACGTTGCACCAGTGGCTGCTGGGGCGGCTCGGCCAGCGCTGAGGCGCAGGCGGGACGCATGTTCGATGACGGCGAGTTTCGGCGCCATGCGCGCCGAAATGATCCGCCGCAGATCGAAATGATGATGCGATTGCCGCATCGCTCGTTCATCTTTTGATCGGGGGGGCCCCCCGCGCCCCCCCACCCCTCCACACTCGTCTTCCCGTCTTCTCGTCTTCTCGTCTTCTCGTCTTCTCGTCCTCTCGTCTTCTCGTCTTCTCGTCTTCTCGTCTTCTCGTCTTCTCGTCCTCTCGTCTTCTCCCCTTCTCATGAAACTGATCGAGTGCGTCCCCAACTTCTCCGAAGGACGCCGCCCCGACGTCATCTCGGCCATCCGTGACGCCATTGCCGCCGTCGATGGCGTCGTGATCCTCGACGTCTCGAGCGACCCGTCGCACAATCGCACCGTCGTCACCTTCGTCGCCCCGGTCGAGCGCGCCGTGGACGCCGCATTCGCCGGCATGCGCACCGCCGCCGCCCACATCGACCTCACCACCCATCAGGGCGAGCACCCGCGCATCGGCGCCACCGACGTCGTCCCCTTCATCCCGCTCGACGGCGCCACGATGGACGACTGCATCGCCCTCGCCCGTTCGTTAGGCGCGCGCGCCGCCGCCGAGCTCTCCATCCCGGTCTACCTCTACGAGCGCGCGGCCACCACCCCCGCGCGCGAGAACCTCGCCGATGTGCGACGCGGCGAGTTCGAGGGGCTGCGCGACGAGATCGCCACCAATCCCGTGCGGCGCCCCGACTTCGGCGACCCCCGCATCCACCCCACCGCCGGCGCCACCGCCATCGGCGCCCGCCCCTTCCTCGTGGCCTACAACGTCTACCTCGGCGGCACGGAGAACCTCCAGGTCGCCAAGGACGTCGCCAAGGCGCTCCGTCATTCGTCGGGGGGGCTGCGCTACGTGAAGGGGCTCGGGCTCGAGGTCGACGGGCAGGCGCAGGTCTCCATGAACCTCGTCGACATCGAGAAGACCCCGCTCTTCCGCGCCTTCGACATGGTCAAGATGGAGGCGCAGGCGCAGGGGGTCTCGCCGACCTGGAGCGAGATCGTCGGGCTCGTCCCCGAGAAGGCGCTGTTCGAGACCGCAGCCCGTCACCTGCAACTGCGCGGCTTCTCCCCCGACATGGTCCTCGAGCGCAAGGTGCGCGCGGCGGTGAGCGGCGGTGAGTCCGTCAGCGCCTTCGTGGCCAGCGTCGCTGCCCCCACCCCGGCCCCCGGCGGCGGCTCGGTCGCCGCCCACGTCGGCGCCCTCGGCGCCGCGCTCGCCCAGATGGTCGCCGGCCTCACCATCGGGCGGAAGAAGTACGCCGCGGTGGAGGGGGAAATGAAGGCGCTCGCCCTCGAAGCCACCGCCCTCGGCAATGCCCTCGCCTCCCTCGTCGTGCGCGATGCCATGGCGTACGAGCAGGTGATGAAGGCCTACACCCTTCCCAAGGAGACCGCCGACCAGGTGGCCGCGCGCACCCAGGCGATCGACGACGCCCTCGTCGGCGCCGCCGCCGTCCCCCTCGAGACGGCGCGCGCCTGCGCCGCGGTGGCAGAACTCGCCGAGCGGGCCGCGACGAAGGGAAACACCAATTGCGCCTCCGACGCCGGCGTCGCCGCCCTCCTCGCCGAGGCCGCGTGCCGCGGCGCCGTCTACAACGTGCGCATCAATGTCGCGTCGCTCAGCGACCGCGCGCGCGGGACGACACTGCTCGACGAGGGCGCGGCGCTCCTCGCCAAGGCCCACGCCCACGCCGACGGCGCCACGCGCATCGTCGAGGCCGCGATCGGCGCGTGACCGGAAAAGTCGAACGGTCGACCGATCATGCGATCATGCGATCATGCGGTCGAGAGGTCGGGTGATCATCTGATCAGCTGATCAGCTGATCAGATGATCGGGTGATCGGGTGATCGGGTGATCAGGTGATCGGGTGATCGGGTGATCGGGTGATCGAGCGGTCGAGAACGAAGGGCCCGGGACGCCATGGCATCCCGGGCCCTCGTTGCTGCTGACGGCACGGCGTCATTCGAGCGCCGTCAGGACCCGCGGCCCGTCGTCGAGGATGGCGACCGTGTGCTCGAAGTGCGCCGAGCGCGAGCCGTCGGCGGTGACCACCGTCCAGCGGTCG
>DAIESF010000022.1 GCA_027346425.1 Gemmatimonadota bacterium
TCGTCGCCGCCAATCACGCCCCCCGCGCGCAACGCCTCCTCCTGCGGATCCAGGCCAAGCTTCACAAAGCTCCCCCGCGTCCCATGCACCGCGAACCTGAGATCGTTCGCCGCCACCAGCATCGACGCGTGCAACACCACCCGCAGCCGCGAGTACCGCAGCACCACATGGAAATAGTCGTCCACCAGCGCCCCCTCGCGCTGGATCGCGAGGTCGGCCGCGATATCGAGCGGCGGACCAAACAGCTGCAACGCCTGGTCGACCAGATGCGACCCCAGATCGTACCAGAGCCCGGCCCCCGCCCCAGTGCGCTCGCGCCACCGGTCGCGCACCACCGGCCGGTACCGGTCGAACCGCGACTCGAAGTACGTCACCTCGCCTAACGCCCCCTCGGCGATCAGCTTCCGCACCGTCAGGAAGTCGCTGTCCCACCGCCGGTTGTGAAACACGGACAGCACCTTCCCCGCACGCTCGGCGTGCGCCACGACCGACTCGGCCTCGGCCACGGCCACGGTGAACGGCTTGTCGACGACGACATGCTTCCCCGCATCGAGCGTGGCGTGCGCCTGCTCGGCATGCACGGCGTTCGGCGTAGCGAGGACGACGAGATCGATGGCCGGGTCGGTCAGCGCTGCCGACAGATCGGGGTACACGCGCGCCTCGGGCCAACGAGAGCGTACAAGCTCCCCCTGGCCCGAAACGACGCCGTGCAACCGCAGACCATCGACCGCGGAGATCAACGGGGCGTGAATGACGCGACCGGCGTAACCGTACCCAACCACCGCGACATTCAACGAGGCGCGCATGGCGGAGATTCTATGGCGCGCCCCGCAATTGTCACGCGTCCGCCCCTCAAAAGCTCGCGTCGCACCTCACGGCGCGACCCGCCTGCCGCCATGTTCTCGGTTCCCCTTTTTGCCTGGAGCCGCCGATGGGCACCGCACTCCCCCCAATCCCCAAGGGCAACGGCCAGCACCCGGTGGTCATGGCGGCGATCGCCGCGAACGACCTCGCGGCGTCGACCGCCTTCTACCGCACGGTCTTCGGCTGGCCGCTGATGCAGGTCTCCCCGGACATCGCCTCGGCGGCGCTCCCGGCAGGGCCGATGGTCACGCTGCGTGCGAAGACACCGGATGGGTTCCAGGGGGTGGTCCCGTTCATCGCCGTCGCCAACGTCGAGGCGGCGCTGCAGCAGGTCGTTGGAGCAGGGGCCACGATCGAGCGCGCGCCGTGGCAGGCGCCGATGATCGGGACGCTGGCCCGTTTCACCGATCCCTCCGGGACGATCTACGGGCTGGCGTCGCCGACGGCGGGTGCGCCGATCCCGCACGTCCCCGCCCCATTCGGCGACGCCCCCAAGCCGCCGACCGGCGCCGTTTGTTCGCTGGAGATGCACGCCGGTGATCTCGATGCGGCTGCGCAGTTCTTCGGATCGCAGTTCGGCTGGGGGACGTTCCCCACCATGCCGCAGTACCTGATGTTCGACGCTGGCGCCGGGATTGGCGGGGTCTTCCAGTCGCACACGCCGGCGTCGCGCGGGGTAGCCTACATCTACGCAGCGAGCGTGGCCGGCACACTCGATGCCATCGACGCCGCCGGCGGCAAGCGGATGGGCGAGGCGATGGCGATGCCGGGGATGGCGACCTTCGGCTACTTCAGCGATCCTTCGGGGACGATGATGGGGTTGATCGGCGCGTAGCGCCGAGCCCTTGCCCGACCGGAGCACTTCATGCCCCACGCGCCAAACTCCCGCCACATCGACCTCCGCTTTCTCGAAGGCCCTCGCTCCCGCTGGTCGGAGTTCCTCAGCGTGGTGAGCATTGCCGGCGAGTTCATCCGCGGCTTCCGCCAGCTGCACTTCGTGGGGCCGTGCGTCACCTTCTTCGGGAGCGCGCGCTTCAAGGAGGACCACCCGTACTACGAAGCCACGCGCGAACTGGCGCAACGGATCGGGCGCGTGGGTTTCACCATCATGACGGGGGGCGGGCCGGGGATCATGGAGGCGGCGAATCGTGGGGCGCGCGATGTCGGGGCGCGCAGCGTCGGCTGCAACATCGTCCTCCCGCACGAGCAGTACGCGAACCCCTACCTCGACATCTCGCTCACCTTCGAGCGCTTCTTCGTGCGCAAGGTGCTGCTGCTCAAGTACAGCATCTGCTTCGTGGTCATGCCCGGGGGGGCGGGGACGCTGGATGAGCTGTTCGAGACGATCACCCTCATCCAGACCGGCAAGGTGGAGGACTTCCCCATCCTGCTGTACGGCAAGGACTACTGGGCGCCGATGCTGGCCCAGCTCGACCGCATGATCGCCGAAGGGACGATCGGCCAGAAGGAACTCGATTTCGTCTTCGTGGCCGACAGCATCGAGGAGGCGACGACGCTGCTGCAGCAGCGCCTCGTGGCCATGTGGCAGGAACGCGAACGGCGCAAGGACAAGCCGAAGTGGTGGTTCCTGGAGCCGCGGCTGCGACCGCCGACACCCGCGCGCTGAACGCGCGCCGCGCGAGGCATTTCTTGCCGGGTGCGCCCGACGCCGCTCCCCATTCTCCCGGACCGCAGCGCACGTGCCGAAAGGACAACGACTTGGGTGTCGATCTACAGCGCGTTGGTGCGCGAGCGTCAGAGGCTCTCCCCAAAATAGACGCCAAGTAGACGGTGCTGTCGCATCCTTCCAGCGAGTTCAGCCGTGGCGCCCCAGGGGCCGCGATGGCATGGCCGTGTCATCGGGAGTCCGATCGGCCGTTCTTCGAAAACGTGGAGGTTACATGCGTTCGTTCCGCAACACCCCGCTGCTCGCAGCCACCGTTTTTGCGCTCGCCGCGTGCGCCGATTCCTCGACCGGGGTCCCGGTCAGCACCGTGAAGCCCGGCTTCAACGTGGCGGCGGCCGGCTTCGATGACCTCGGTTACAACCGCGATGCCGGGATCTTCGTCGGACCCGCCGACGGAACCGACAAGGTGCTCGATGGCATGGTGTGGGGCGACCCGACCTATGCCAACGATCACCTCGTCATGAAATGGAACAAGGCGTGGCCGGACGGCGAGGGTGCGTGGCTCACCAACGAGTGGAATGGGAAGGTACCAGGAGGGTCGGGCGAGACGTGGCACTACAAGTTCGTGCGCACCGACGCCCCCTGTGGCGCCTACGGCACGCCGCTCCCTGATGGCGGCTACTGCATTTGGGATCAGTACGAAGTGATCCTCAGCCACGGAACCGTGGCCAACCAGCACTTCTGGGACGCACACGCCAATCCGGCGGGGTTCGGCGTCAATCGTTAGGTACGTCCTGCTTAGGGCGCCGCGCATGGAATGACGCGGCGGCCGAGCGCGGTGCTCGAGTTCGGCGCGGGCGGGGGGGGTGATGGACGGTGTGGGCGGTGACTGGGGTCGAACTCGGGTATCGCACGACGGACGGTTAGCCGCGCGCGACATGAAATGCGTCACCATACGGCGAGAGGCGGTGCTGCCCACGGGGGGGCGCATCGCCTCTCTCGTTTCTCCACGCCCTGCCCGTCGCTCACCCTACCCCTTTGGCGGGAACGGGTCGTGTCCGTACGAATTGCTCTCCCCGATCCGGCCATCCTTGTTGTGGATGACATGCTCGGCATGATCGCGCCGGGCGAGTGTCCGTCCGCGAGCCATGGCGGTGTCTTTCCGATTGTGCCGCGACACGACTTCGCCGTCCATCATGTTCACCCAACCCGAACCCACACGGTTTGGGACGGTGTGGATCTCCATGCGTTTCATAACCCACCTCATCAGGAGATGTACCGGATAGTAGGGTGAGCGCGGCGGGATACGCTGTGGGCAGGGGGCTGAAATCCTGTCGGTAAAGCGCTTGCGGTGAGGTAGGCAGCAGGGCCCCCAGGCGACCGATTCCGCTCCCCCGCCTTGACGCCCCTGCTGGGGCCGGTAGCGTTGTCGCACCCCTCACCCCTCCGGAGGCCCCCTCATGGTCCCACTGACGACGCTCGTGGTCCCGATCCTCCTCGCCTCGGTCCTGGTCTTCATCGTCAGCTCGATCATCCACATGGTGCTCGGCTACCACCGGTCCGACCTGAAGCCGGTCCCTAACGACACCGCGGTGCAGGACGCGCTACGCCCCTTCAACCTCGCCCCGGGCGACTACGCCCTCCCGATGGCGGGATCGATGGCGGAAATGAAGGACCCGGCCTTTCTCGAGAAGATGAACAAGGGACCGGTCGTCTTCATGACGGTCGGCGAGAACGGAATGCCCGGGATGGGGAAGAGTCTCGGGCTCTGGTTCGCGTACAGCGTGGTCGTCAGCATCTTCGCCGCCTACGTGGCGAGTCGCGCCCTTGGGGTAGGGGCGAGTTACATCGATGTGTTCCGCTTTGCGGGGACGACGGCCTTCGCCGGGTATTCGCTGGGACTGCTGCAGAACTCGATTTGGTGGCGGCGGAACTGGGGGATGACGCTGCGCTCGGTCTTCGACGGGCTGATTTA
>DAIESF010000093.1 GCA_027346425.1 Gemmatimonadota bacterium
CGCCTCGCCAGGTGCAAGTGTGGCGTTTTCGGTGAAGTCGTGGAGGACGACGGCGACCTTGTCGAGGCCGTAACCTAGCGACGCGCAGAGCTTGATGGCGCGCTGGGTGGCGCGCAGCGAGGGGACCGACGCATCGCTGACGAGGAGGACGCGATCGGCGACGTCGAGGGCGGTGAGGACCTGCGGGCTCGGGGCGCCGACCACGGCGACCACGGTGACGGCGTGACGCCCCGCCTTACCACGCAGGACTTCGCCGATGTCACGAGTTGCCCCTGCTTCGTCGAGGTAGGCACGCACCACGCCGGTCCCCACCACGCCGGTCGCCATCGCATCGGTCGGCGGGTGCGCAGCGACGAGGAGGACCCTGGCCGGGTCGACCAGCGGAACGATCGCACTCGCCAGGTACACGGCGATGTCCGTGACCTCGTGAAAGCGGCGGTCGGCGTAGAGCGTGATGACCATCGCGGGCGGGGAGCGCCAGGCCGCGAATCGCGGACGGGAGACGTTCGGGGCGGAGCTGCCGGGCGCCCTCACGACGCCCGGGAGGCGCTCACCCCTTGGGGGTGCAGTGCGTCTCGATCGCAGCGATGAGATCTGCGGCGATGGCGTCGGCCGCGCGGCCCTCGATCTGCCAGCGCTCCATGAAGTACACGAGCTTGCCGTCCTTGAGCAGCGCGATCGACGGCGACGAGGGCGGATAGCCGATGAAATAGCTGCGCGCGCGCTCGGTGGCCTCGGCGTCCTGCCCGGCAAAGACTGTCGCGAGGTGATCGGGGCGCGCCGTGGAATGCTCGATCGCGTAACGCACGGCGGGACGTGCCATGCGGGCGGAGCAGCCACAGACCGAGTTGACCACCACCATCGTCGTCCCCTTGTTGCCGGGGAGGGCGGCATCGACCTCGGCACCGGTCCTCAGCTCACGGAAGCCGACGCGGGTGAGGTCCTGGCGGATCGGGGCGACGAGATTCTCGTCGTACATCATGCGGGGAAGTGACATAGCACTGCAGGCAGGAGACGGGAGACGCGAAACAGGAGTCAGGAGTCCGAGCGTGCGGTCTACTCGTCGTCGAAGTCCTGCTCTTCCCTCACGAGCGCCAGGATGGCGCTCTGCGGGACGACCAGATAACGATCGCCTTCGAAGGTGATCTCGACGGCGGCCTTGCGGAAAAAGAGGGCGTAGTCACCGACGCGGGCCTGCATGGGGACGAAGCGCGTCGCGCGGGCGCTGCCCTCGTGGATGCGCCACGGTTCGTCGCTGGAATCGGTCAGGTCGGGCATGGGGAGCCCCGGGCCGGTGGCGACGATGTTCCCCCCCTGCACCGCCTGCGAATCGATTGCAGTCGACGGGAGGTACAGGCCGACCTTCGTGCGCTCCTCGCCATCCTCGGACTTCACGAGGACACGATCACCGACCACAATCAGGCGTTTGTTCGGGGTGCGCATGGGATCCAACGAATGGAGCGGTAGGGCGATTGTTGTTTGGCGAAATATAGGGGCGGAGAAGACGAGAAGACGAGAAGACGAGGGGGGGCTACTGCGCGAGCTTGGGGCGGACGAGGTGATACTCCGACTGGCGCTTGTAGGCCCAGCGCGGCTTTCCGTCGGCGCCGAGGATGAAATCCTCCTCCTGCGCGAGCTGCACCTTCTGGTTGCCCCACTCCGGGACCGGCGACGTGGTCTGCAACTCCGAGGAGAACCACATGCTGGGGATGACCTTGGCGTCGCCACGCCCGGGGACGCCGTCCTGATAGTCCCAGAGCCCGAAGATCGGGCCGGCGCCGTGGCCATGCATGCCGATGGGGTGCGAGTACATCGTCCCCTCGATCCCTTCACCCTTCAGCTTCGCACGCGTGGCGCGGAGGATGTCGTTGCCGGTGCGACCCGGTCGGGTTTCCTCGAACAGGATGTCCTGGAAGCGGTTCGAGTTGGCGAGCGCCTTCTGCAGCCCCGGGGGCGGGGCGACCTCACCGTTCCTGAGGACGTAGGCGTTGTGTTGCGTGTCGGTGTTGAGTCGCATGGCGGTGATGCCAACGTCGCAGTGCAACACGTCGCCCGGCTGGATCACCGGGTTCTCGCCGAGCGTGGCGCCGGTCGCGCCCTGACGCTGGATGGAGATCGACGGCTGGAACCAGGTGCCGAGGCCGAGGTCGTTGACCTGCTGGCGCCACCACCACACGAGGTCGTCGGTGCGCGTCACGCCGGGGGTGATGACCTCATTGGAGAACATGCGGGCGATGAGCGAGTGCACGAGCTCGGTCATCTTGCCGAAGGTCGCTTCCTCCTCGGGGAGGCGGGAGGCGATGAGCTGCAACGGGAGCTCCTCGGCGCGCTTGAAGCGCGAGGTCCACTTCTTCCCGATCATCGCGCTCATCCCCTCGAGCTCTCCCGCCGAGAGGCCGTCCGAGAAGGCATGGGTACGCGAGACATCGATCCCGATGACCTTCGGGTTGCGCTCCTCGAGGACTTCCTTGAGGAGGAGCCACTGCTGGTCGCCCCACAGCTCGGCGTTGCGCCCGCCGGCGGGGTTGTCGATCACCTGCTTGGCAGTGTAGGCCTTGTAGATCCCCCCCTGTGAGCTGCCGCCTAACGCGAGTCGCTCGACGCACGACCCGTCGCCGGGGTCGGTGGTGCCGGCGGCGGCGCACTTGTCGAAGAAGACGTAGATCGTGCGGCGACGGGCGGCGAAGGTGGTGGGGGAGACGAGCGACGAGAAGACGGGGTCTTCGTTGTACTCCCGCATCGGGATGACCCAGAGGTCGATCCCGTGGGCGCGCAAGAGCTTGGGGAGGACGGTCGTCATGCGACGCTCGAGCCAGCGCTGCTGAAGGTCGGCCTGTTCGCGCAGGGTGCCGAATGGGCGGGATTGTGCATCGCTCGGCGTCGTGAAGACGGAGAGCGCGACGAGCGTGGCGAGGGCGGCGCGGGGCTTCATGGGACGGGAGACGGGGGGGCAGGAGGCGGGAGCGCGAGCGGTGGAGGCGCTCGCGGGGGGGCTCGAGGGTCGTTGACGAATTCCGGGGTGGGAAATTGACGCGCCCCACCCATGCAAGGAAATGGTACGGGGGGCGGTGGAAAGGTGCTGGGGATTTGGCGATCAGGGGCGAGATTGTATTCGGGGGGGCCCCCAAGCCCCCTAGTGCTTCTGCTGTGTCAGCACCAACCCCCCATCCAGCCACCCGCGCACGGGGTGCGGCTGGTACGGGCGTTCCAGCTCGGCGCATTCCTCCGGCGAGAGCACGATCTCCACGGCCCCCACGGCCGCGTCGAGCTGCTCCAGCTTGGTCGTCCCCACGATGGGCGCCGTGACGCCGGGTCTCGACAGGAGCCACGCCAACGCAACCTGCGCCGGCTGCACCCCGCGTCGCTCGGCCACACGCACCGTCGCGTCCACCACGTCCCAATCGGCCGGGTGGTCGTACAGCTGGTCGGCGAGGACGCCATCGCCATCATCCCGCATCGACGTGCCGTGCCCGCCGCGCTGGCGCTTCCCGCCTAACAAGCCGCGCGCCAGCGGCGACCACGGGATGACCCCGAGCCCCTGGTCGGCGCAGAGCGGGAGCATTTCGCGCTCCTCCTCGCGGTACACGAGGTTGTAGTGATTCTGCATGGAAACGAACCTGGCCCACCCGTTCCGCTCGGAGACGGACAGCGCCTTCATCAGCTGCCACGCGTACATCGAGCTGGCGCCGAGGTAGAGAACCTTTCCCTGCCTGACGAGATGGTCGAGCTCCGCCAGCGTCTCCTCGATCGGCGTGTCGGCGTGGTGTCGGTGGATCTGGTACAGGTCGATGCGCTCGACATCGAGACGGCGCAGCGAATCTTCGCACGACTGGATGATGTGTTTGCGCGAGAGTCCGATGCGATTGGGACCGTCGCCCATCTTGAGGCGCACCTTGGTCGCGATGACCACCTCGTCGATGCGCGCGAACTCGCGCAGCGCCCGTCCGGTGATCTCCTCGCTGACGCCGAGCGAGTAGACGTCGGCCGTGTCGAAGAAGTTGATCCCGTGCTCGATCGCGCGGCGGAAGAACGGGAACGCCTCATCCTGCTCGAGCACCCATGGACGCCACTTGCGGCTGCCGAAACTCATGCAGCCGAGGGCGATGCGCGAGACGACGAGACCGGTGGTGCCGAGGCGCGAGTACAACACTTTGAGAAGACGAGAAGACGAGAAGACGAAAAGACGGGAAGACGAGAAGACGAGGGGGGGCACTTCACGGGAGAAGGTGGCGACGGGGCGCGAGGGGAGCAACGGCGCGGGTGGTCCTCTCCTCTCCTCTCCTACTCCTCGGTCTTGTGCGGTGCGACGATCTCGTGGTGCACGGCGGCGACGGTGTGGTCGCGGTGGGCGTGCTTGAGGAGGCGGTAGCGCACCAGTTGCACGACGCCGGCAAGGAGGAGAGCGAAGGCGACGACGGCGATCACGCGCCAGAACAGTGTTCCACTGGCCATTTCCGGCCAGTCCCCGAAGGTGGCGCGCGCCGAGCCGAGGGGCTCCCGGTGCATGGCGATGAGCGCGAGCGCGGTGATCGATTCCGCGACCGCCTCGATCACGGCGAAGGTCGGGGCGCGTCAGAGCCAGTGGCGAAGCGTGAAGTTCCCCAGGTGGAGCGCGGCAGTGCCGAAGAGGACGATGAAGCGCAGGGCGAACATGCCGCCGGCAAAGAGCAGCGAGTCCTCTGGCCCCATCGTGAAGACCAGCGCCCAGAAGAGGCGCAGCACAACCCCGGTGGCGACGGCCATGCCGACGATCGACATCGAGAAGCGACGCAGCGCGCGCGGCTCCTCGAGCTTGAACGTCGCCGTGACCTGGGGGAAAAATGGAGGCATGGGAGTGAAGCTACGGCATGAGGGGCGGAGGCAACAGCGGAACGGCGCACACTTCGGGTGTGCGCCGTTCGACGTTCAGTGCGGCCTCCGACGCTACATCCCCGACAGCTGTCGCCCGATCCACACCAGGCTCTCGCGCGCATGCACGCGCCAGTAGGCCCAGTCGTGCTTTCCCGGCCACTCGGCGTACGCGGGGGAGAGTCCGAGGCGCGTCAGCTCCGAGCGCAGCGACCGCGATTGGTCGATGAGTCCGTCCTCGGTGCCGCAATCGAGGAAGATGGCCGGGATGTCACGCGCACCCGCCGCCACGAGGTGCTGTGCCATGCGCGCCGGCTCGCGCGCAAACCATCCGGCCGTGTCGCTGCCGAAGGCCGCCGACATGCTCGGCCACTTCCGATCGCCCCACTTGGCGCGCAGCGCCTCGACCGACTGCGCATAACGAGATACGCCATCGAACGGGTTGGCCCCGGTGTATGCCGGCGACACGACCCCCGAGTGGGAGGCTGCGGCGCGAAACACCTCCGGGTATTGCAGGGCAAGCGCCACCGCGCCGTACCCGCCCATGCTCAACCCGGCAATGGCCCGCTGCGCGCGTTGCGGGACGGTCCGGTATCGGGCATCAATCGCCGAGACGAGGTCGTGGGCGATGTAGTCGTCGTAGTGCGGCCAGGGGACGCAATACGTATCGGCGCTCGCCTCGCCCGCGCGCGGCTTGAAGCTGCTGCGACAGGCCGACATGTCGGGGAGCCGGTTCCACGTCGTGTACCAGCCATCGTCGCCGTCGGGCATCACCACCAGGAACTCCGGGAGCCCGGCCGCGGTGAGCGAATCGAGCGTGGCGTCGAGGTGCCCCTGTTTCGTCCAGTCCGTCTCGCTCCCCCACATCCCGTGCAAGTAGTACACGGACGGGAAGCGCCGCGCCGGTTGCGATGCGTACGACGGCGGGAGCCAGACGAGGGCGCGCTTGTGCGTCCCTAACGACTGCGACCAGAAGGTGAGGGTGTCGACGGTGCCATGGCGCGCGGTCTGGGCGACGCCGGGGCGCGGGGTGGCGGCCACGAACGTGGTGGCCACGAGCACGGCGGCCACCATCACCATCGCACGGTGCGCAGTCCGGCTCATGGCACCGCCGCGATGCACTCGATCTCCACGCGAGCGCCGAGCGCCAGCCCGTTGGCCCCGAAGGCGCTCCGTGCCGGCTTGTTGCGCGGGAAGTAGGTCGCGTACACCTCGTTCATCGCATCCCATTCGCGCATGTCGGCCATGAAGACGGTGCACTTGACCACGCGGTCGAGCGACGACCCGCTCTTCACGAGTACATCCTTGATGTTTTCCATCGTTTGTCGCGTCTCGGCCTGGATCCCCCCGGGGACGACCCCGCCCTGCGCGTTGGCCGAGGTCCCGATCTGCCCGGCGAGGAAGATGAGGTTCCCCACCTGCACCGCCGGGGAGAACGGACGCGTTGGGCGGCCGTACGGGAGGTGCCAGGTGATGCCGTTCTCGGTTACGGTCGAACTCGACGGTGCGGGAGCCGGCGTCGGCGTCGCCCGCGAGCAGGCAGACACGGCAACGACGAGGGAAAGTGCGGTGGCGACTGGGGTCAGGCGCATGCTGGCGTTGGGGTGGGAGGATGGGCTTCTCATGTCAGCGATTCATGCAACAGCGAGTGGAAGTGATGCACGCCATTCTCCCTCGTCGCCGAGTACCGGCCGCGATCGTACACGCGCGAGCGCAGGTTACGCTGCACCGCCTCACAGATGGCGATGTCCTCGTCCTGGATCTCGAAGGAGAAGTCGACCAGGCGCGCCCACTCCGGATCGTCCTCGGCGGGAGGAGTGACGGAGTACCAGTCGAAGCGCACCAGCGTCGTCCGGTGGTCGACGGGAACGACGATGTTGGTCTGCATCTGCCCCTGGTAGATGTTCAGCATCCAGTTGGGATAGATCCAGTAGTAGTGTGCCTCCTCGTCCCCGGCCCGCGGGATGTACTTGCGGTCGGCGGCATGCGCCGATAGCGGGCGGAGTGGGGCGAACTGCCGCGAGTAGTAGCGGTGCGGCTCGACCACGTATTGGTCGGTGTCGAGTTCCTTGTGCAAGCCGGGGTGGACCACCGACACGTGGTATCCCTCGAGGTAGTTGTCGACATACACCTTCCAGTTGCAGTCGATGCGCCACTCCCGCGACATCACGTAGCGCATCTCCTCGGTGCGGAATCGCCGGCACTGGTCGGGGATATCCTCGATGAAGTGCGTGAGTGGCGGAGCCTTGAGGTCGAGGTTGGCGAAGACGAGTGGCCCCCACGTGGCCACCTGCACGGGGAGGAGCCTGAAGTCGGAGGTACTGAAGTTGGCCGTCCCCTCCATCCCGGGGGCGCGCACCAGTTCGCCCTTGAGGTTGTAGGTCCAGCCGTGGTACTTGCACTGCATCGTTTGCCGCTTCCCGCACCCAGAGGCCACGGGACCGGCGCGGTGGAGGCAGATGTTGTGGAAGCCACGCAGCGTCTCACCGTCGCGCACGATCACGATCGACTCGTTGGCGATCTCCGCGGTGATGTACGCCCCGTTACCCGCCAGCTGCTCGCTGCGACCGACCAGCTGCCAGGTCTTCGCGAAGACCTGGCCGAGTTCGAGTTCGAGATAGACCGGGTCGTTGTAGAGCCGTGCCGGTATGGTGGAAGCGCGGGTGATGTCCAGGTCGAATGAGAACGGCATATCACGCGTGGGACAGACGGGAGTCGGGAGACGGGAAGCAGAAGTTCAGCGGCGCCGGCGTATCGTTCACTTCGCCTTCTTCGGGCGGAGCCACAGGACCTGCTCGGTCTCCTGCTCCACGCGCTCGCGGGAGTAGACCAGCGGGAAATACTGATCGTTGGCCCACAGCTTCAGCAGGTCGCCATAGTGCCGGCTGCGGGGGTCGGCGGATTGGCCGGGGACGTTGGTCACGACGGAGCGATCGAAGTCACCCATGTCGATGATTTCCCGGTACGAGGCGCCGGCGTTCTGACGGAAGTCGCGCCCTCCGGTGGCGTAGACGGTGTTGGCGTCGCCACCGCGCGAGGCGGGAGGGAGGTCGTACCTGGCCGAGAGCGGGTGGCGGAAGATGGCGAGGTGCACGTCGCCGTAGCGCCACGTGCCGCGATCGGCACCAAAGCGACGCGTCAGCTCGGCGAGGGCGTCGTCGAGGGCGGCGAGGAGGAGCGAGTCCCCGGCTGGTGACGATGGGAGGGCGAGCTGCGCCTCGAGCCATTCGTAGTCGGGGCGCTGCCCGAGCGTCGTGGCAACCTCACGCTCGCCGGGGAGGGCGCGGGCGATGGCGCGGCGATAGGCGGCGGGAGCCCAGGCGGCGAAGATCGTCGGCGCGACCTGGTCGCGCGACATCCGGTAGTTCCACGCCGAGAGCGTCCGCATCTCCTCGCGCCCGTCGGCGCCAAGTCGCTTGGCGGCGTCGACGAGGCGGGGGATGAGTGCTTCGGCGAGCTTGGAGTGGTCGTCGTGCTGCAGCTGCTGGAAGTCCTCGACGGTGAACTTCCGTGGCTGGCGCAGGACTTCCTTGACGCGATCGATGCGATAGCGCGACGCCCACTCGTACGAGAGCGGGTAGCGAAATCCATCGGGGAGGATGTTGTGGTTGGAGGTGGCGATGAACCCTTCGGCTGGGTTGTAGGCGCGCGGAAGCTCCATCCCGGGGACGAAGCCGGTCCACTCGTGGCTCCCATCGCCGGGGACGGGGAGGAGGCCACTCCAGCTTCGCTTGGGCATGAGTCCGCCCGCGACCCAGCCGATGTTTCCGTCGACGTCGGCGTAGACCATGTTCTCGCTGGGCATGAGCCAGCGGGTCATCGCCGACTGGAATTCGCTCCAGTTGCGGGCGCGATCCAGGGAGAGCGAGGCGAGGTACGATGCGGTGCCGGGCTCGCTGTGGATGGAGCGGATGGCGAAGCCACGGCTGCGGGCGGTGTCGACAGAGACGAGGGGGCCGTGGATGGTGTAGCGGAGGGCGACGGCACGCGGCGCCTCTCCCTTCACGCGGATCGTGTCGGTGATCGTGCGGATGCGATGCCACGCGCCCCGATGGCGATAGCAGTCGAGCGAGGAATCGTCACCGCGTGCGGTGGAACGGGTTGGCGTGGAGATGGCGGCGGCGGTACGCTGTTGTTGGGGGGGGCCCCCCGCGCCCGCGCCCGCCCCCGGGCACGCGCCTAACGTTTCCACGTACACGTCCTGCTGGTCCATCCCCACCACCGTCAGCCCGAAGGCGATCCGGTCGTTGTGCCCGATCGACACCCCTGGGCTCGCCGGCTCCCCGGCCCCGATCACGTTCCATCCGGGCGCCACGAGGTGCGTGAGGTATCGCACCGCCGGGTTGGTGATCACGCGGTGCGGATCGTTCGCCAGGATCGCGTGCCCCGTCGCCGTCCTGGAGCCGCTCACCGTCCAGTTGTTCGATCCCTCGATGCGATTGTAGGCCACGTCGGCAAAGGCCGAGGCAAAGCCGCCTAACGACGCGGCCCCGATCCCCGACAGGTCGAGCCCCGGGGGCGGGTCGAGGGCGCGCGCCGGATCGGTCGGGAGCAGCTCCTCCACCTTCTTCACCCCGAGCTTCGCGACCAGCTGGGCCCGCAGCACCTCCGACGACCCGTTGGCGACTCCCGACAGACCGGTCGCGCGCGCGAGCGGCACCTCCACGCTCCACGGCTCCGGGCGAAATCCCAGGAGCCCGAATTCGGGAGGGATC
>DAIESF010000103.1 GCA_027346425.1 Gemmatimonadota bacterium
GCGTGCGGATGCACGCTGCCGTCACGGGAAAGCGTGAGGCGCAGGAGGACGGGGATTTCGACATAGTTGAGCTTGAGCCCCTCGGCGGTGGTGTTCGTCCCCTTGGCACCCTTGCTGACGAGGAGCGCCTCCGGCTGCAAGGCGAAGGCGCCCCCTGACGGGAGGACGAGAGAGAGGCCGCCCAACAACCCGGTACGACTGTCGAGTCCGTCGACACCGCGCAGCGTGGAGAAGGTCGCGCCAATAATGGCGCCGAACTGCCCTCCCTGTGCGCGAGCCGATGTCATGGGAGCGAGCAACGCCCCCATGACCATCGCACCGCGCATGACCTGCCGTGAGGTGATCATGTGCACTTGTCTCCTTGCGGACGTGCGGCCGGTCACTGTGTGCGCGCCCTCGCGCGCGCCTTGGCCACGATTTCCCTCACCTCGCGAAGCAACGTGGGGCCGTGGTACGTGAAGCCGTCGCGTATGGTCCACTCCACCCCACCGGTGGGGACAATGTTCCCGTCTCGCACGGTCTCGGTCCCCGTCGGGTACAAGACCTTCAGGTTCTCGAGGGGGTTGCCGTTGACGATGATGAGGTCGGCGAGCCACCCCTGGCGAACGCGCCCGATCTCCATCTCCTTCCCCAGGACCTTGGCCCCGTTGCTGGTGGCGTGCTGGATGATCTTGAGCGGGGCGAATCCCGCCTCCTGCTCGAGTTCCATCTCACGCACGAAACCCCATCCGTACATCTGGTAGATGAAGCCGGCGTCGTCGCCGACGGCGATCGTGCCGCCCATGCGCTCGAAGTCACGCAGGGCGCGGAACCAGATCTGGTAGTTCTCCTTCCAGTACGCTTCGTCGACCGACGTCCACCCGATGAAGTACGACCCGTGGTTGTTGGGGTTGGGGCGGAAGTAGTCCTCGAGCGTGGGATGGAGGTAGTCGCGGAACCACGGCTGCGTCTGCGCGCGCTGGAGGTCACGCGACGCCTCGTAGATGTCGAGCGTCGGGACCCAGGCGACGTTCGCCTTCACCATCCCGGCCAGCACCTCCTTGAGCCGGGCCGGGTCGGCCTCGCGCCAGAGGCGCCCCGCGTAGCGAAAGCGGTGCGTCTCGTCGGTGATGTTGAACTCCGGGGGGAACGACTGCACGCCGTCGGGGATCGCCGCGTCGGGGAGGCCGTACCAGTGCTCGATCGACGTGGTGCCGAACTTGATGTCATCCCACGCGTTCGTCTCCTCCACCGCGGCGTGGTGCGCCACCCGGAGCCCGACCTTGTGCGCCTCGTCGAGCATCGCTTCCATGACATCCCGCTTGGTGCCGAGGATCTTGATGCCGTCCGCGCCGGCCGCCTTGTACTGCTGCACCCGCGCTCGCGCCTCGGCGGCGTTGTTAGGCACCGGGGGGAGGTTGAACATCGGGTAATGGAAGATGCGCGGCCCCTCGGCCTGGCCGGCGTTGATCCGGTCGCGAAGGGGGATCGTCTTGCGGGTGTCGCTCCCCACGTCGCGCACGCTCGTGATCCCGGTGGCGAGCCAGATCTTGAGTTCGTACTCCTGTTCCTGCGGAACCCCGGCGCGCTCGTCCTGCACGTGGGCGTGGGCGTTGATGAAGCCGGGGAGGACGTACTTCCCCTTGGCATCGATCTCCACCCCGCCTTGCGGGCGCCGGTTCTGCGCGCCGATCGCATTCTGGATGGCGTCGGAGATGGGGACGATCTGCGAGATACGGTTGTTGTCGATGACGATGTCGTACGGGCCAGAGGCGGGGGTCCCCATCCCGTCGATGATGATCGCGTTGCGGATGATCAGGCGCGGACTGCGCTTGCCGTGTAACGCCGGGACCTGCGCCGAGGCGTCGGCGGCGAGGGCGAGTGCGCCGAGGAGTGCGGCGACGTGGAGGGGGCGAAACAGTCGTGGTGGCATGTCGTGGGGAGGGAGGGGAGGGGCGGGAAAGTGCAAATCGTTAGGCAGTCGAGATCCGCGCGGTGGCGTAGATGAGCCCCGTGCCCGGTTCCGGGTAGGCACGCCAGTGCAGCCGCACGTAGCTGCCATCCTTGCGCCGGTATCGGTTGGTGAACGCCAAGGTCGGCGTCCCGTCGGCCAGCTTCCCGACCTCGGCGACGGTGGCGTCGGTGTCGTCCGGATGGATGAAACGCAGGAACGGCTCGGCGGTGAGTTCGGCGGCAGTGTAGCCGAGCGCGCGCTCGAAGGCGGGGTTCACGACGATGAAGCGCGCGTCAGTCCCGGCGAGGCACATGAGGTCGACGCCATAGACGAAGAAGCGTTCGAAGTCGACGATCGGGTGCTCGCCGGTCGCAGCGAGCGCCATGCTCACGCCGCACGAGGGGCAATAGTTGGCGGACTTGGGGAGCCGATGCTGGCAGCGGAGGCACTTGTCGGGCACTGCGGACCTCCCGTTGGGGGGGGACGTCGAAACCTCCTGCGAGTGACGACGGGGCGCAAGCCAGTCGAGCGGGAACCGACACAGGCCGCAGTGCCGCGCTTCACTCGCCCCCTCGCCTCGATTGCGTCCCGTGCGTCCCGTGCGTCCCGTGTGTCCCTTGCCTCTCGCCGCGCGGGGGCGACATTGGGTTCCTATGAAAACCCTCACCTGCTGGCGCCGCGGGCGCCGGCCGACCATCGCCATGCGTCGCGCCGCGCGCGTCGCGCTGCTGACCGTGGGCACGACCAGCGGACTCGTCGCCTGCGGCACCCGTGCCCCCGCACCGATTGCCGACTCGCTGGCCGTGACCGAGACCCCCTACCCACACGCAGCGGAACCGATCGGGACGGTGCGCGAGATTTATGACGGCGTCCTGACGCCGGAAATGGCGATCAACACCTTCCGCAATATCGATCGCCTCTTTCCGACACGAACCATCGCCCGGAGTGCGACGCCGCGCGCACTCCCGCCGGCTGCGCGTTCGCTCGGCGCTCTCAGCTTTACCGACAGCGGGAAGACGTACGCCCTGGACGACTACTTTCGCCTCAACCGCATTGCGGCGATGCTGGTGTTGAACGACGGCAAGGTGGCGTTGGAGCGCTATCAGTATGGCAATACCGAGCGCACGCGATGGATGTCGATGTCGGTGGCCAAATCGGTCACCTCCACGCTCATCGGCGCCGCCGTGCACGACGGGAAGATCAGGGGCCTGGACGATTCCGTCACGCGCTACGTCCCCGCCCTCAAGGGGAGCGCGTACGAGGGGGTGAGCATCCGCGACGTCCTGATGATGGCGTCGGGGGTCAAGTGGGACGAGACCTACACCGACCCCAACTCCGACCGGCGTCACCTGCTCGAGGCGCAGATTGCCCAGACGCCGGGGGCGGCGATGGCGGTGATGGCCAAACTGCCGAGGGCGGCGGCGCCGGGAACACGCAACAACTACAGCACCGGCGAGACGCAGGTGGTGGGAGAGATCGTCCGCGGGGCGGTGGGGGAGCCGCTGGCGACGTACCTGTCGAGAAAGATCTGGCAGCCGATGGGGATGGAGGCGGATGCCAAGTGGTGGCTCGATTCGCCCGACGGGATGGAGATCGGCGGAAGCGGGATCAGCGCGACGCTCCGCGATTACGGGCGCTTCGGTCTGTTCATCCTGAATGACGGCGTGATCGATGGCCGGCGCGTCCTCCCCGAGGGGTGGGTGCGCGAGGCCGGGAGCCCGAAGGTGCTGCGTGGCGGGACGCCACTCCCCTACGGCTACATGTGGTGGACCGCCGAGTCGGAGGCGGACAAGCGTGACGGCGCCTTCGCCGCGGAGGGGATCCATGGGCAGTACATCTACATCAATCCCGCGGCCAAGGTGGTGATTGTCGTCTGGGGGGCGAGGCCGCACCCGGTGCGTGGAGCGGTGGTCAACGACATGGCGGTGTTCGACGCGGTGGTCGAGGCCCTGCGGTAGCGAACGCAGGAGGGCGCCCCGTGGGGAGCGCCCTCCTGTCGTTCGTGGCTAAGACTGCGGCGTGGCGCCGCTACTTGTTATGGATCTGGATGTTCCCGCCACCAAGGAGCGTGGTCGGGTCGCTCGTGTCAGGGGCGTTGAGCATGTTGTCGTATACCAGTCCGCCTGACGAGCTGGTGATCTTGATGCGGAACTTGTCGGCACCGCCGCCACCCGAGATGCTCCCGTCGATGGCGGTGAGGAGGAAGTCGTAGCTCCCAGTTCCGTTGATCGTCCCGCTCCCCTTGAACTGGGCGCGGGCGCCTGACACCACGAGCCACTGATAGCTGGTGCTCGTGA
>DAIESF010000104.1 GCA_027346425.1 Gemmatimonadota bacterium
GCTGGCCTGGGTCTGCTTCTACTCGTACACCAAGCGCTTCACCCGCTGGTCGCACCTGGTGCTCGGCGTCGGGATGTCGATTGCACCAGTGGGAGGCTACCTGGCGGTGACGGGGGCATGGCCGTCGCCCTGGTGGATGCCGATCGCCCTGTCGTTGGCCGTCACCACGTGGGGCGGTGGCTTCGACATTCTCTATGCGCTGCAGGACGAGGCGTTCGACCGGCAACACGGCCTGCACTCGATCCCGGTCGCCCTCGGGGCCCGTCGGGCCATCGCGCTCTCCCGGGCGTTGCACGTGACGACCGTGCTCGCGCTGGCGGTCGTGGGGTGGGCGAGCGACGGCGCGGCGCTCTACGGCGTGGGGGTCCTCGTCGTCGCCGCCCTGTTGCTGTATGAGCATGCGCTGGTGTCGCCCGGCGACCTGTCGAAGCTGGACGCCGCATTCTTCACGATGAACGGTGTGATCAGCATCCTCTTCTTCCTCATCGTGTTCGCGGAGCGCGTGGCAGCCGCCCGTGGCTGGGGAGCCCCGCTGGGACTGCGAGGGTGACCGTGGCACATCCCATCGTCGTCGCCATCACCGGCGCCTCAGGGGCCCCCTATGCCGTGCGCCTCGTGCAGTCGCTGGTCGCCGCCGAGCGGCGTGTCTGGCTCATCGTCTCGGGACACGGCTTCCGGTTGCTGCACACCGAACTTGGACTCGCCGACCTCGCGGCGTTGCGCGCCCACGTCGGCGAGGCGGCCTTCGACCGCTGGGTGACGTACTTCGACGACAAGGATCGCGGGGCGTCGCCCGCCTCGGGGTCGACCCGGATGCACGGCATGGTGATCTGCCCCTGCTCGATGGGAACGATCTCCGCCATCTCGCAGGGGACGTCGCGCTCCCTCGTGGAACGCGCGGCCGACGTGATGCTGAAGGAGCGCCGCCGCCTCATCGTCGTCCCGCGGGAGACGCCCTACAGCGCCATCCACCTCGAGAACATGCTGCGGCTCACGAAGGCGGGAGCGGTGGTGATGCCGGCATCGCCCGGCTTCTATCATCAGCCGCGCGGCATCGACGACCTCGTCAACTTCGTCGTGGCGCGCATCCTCGACCACCTCGACGTCGATCACGCGCTCGTCAGGCGGTGGGGTGGTGAGCCCGATGCACTCAACGCCTGACGACCGCCTCGTCCCGTGAGCGCCGCGCCACTGGTCATCGGCCTCATTTCCGACACCCACGGGCAGGTGCGGGCCGACGTACATCGCGCACTCGCCGGCGTCGCGTTCATCCTGCACGCGGGCGATGTATGCGGTGACGAGGTCCTGATGGAGCTCGACCTCATTGCCCCGACCATCGCCGTGCGTGGCAACTGCGACGATCCCGACCTCCCACGCCTGGCGCGACAGATCGAGCGTGTGGAGCGCGGCGTGCGCATCCACGTGAGCCACGGGCACGAGCTCGGCGCTCCAACCGTCGATCGCCTCCTCGCCGCCTACGACGCCGACGTGATCGTGTACGGCCATACCCACCTCCCCCTGATCGCGCGGGCCAACGATCGGCTGGTCGTCAACCCGGGGGCCGCGGGGCCGCGTCGCTTCGACATTGTCCCCAGCGTCGCGCGCCTCACCATCGGGGCCGACGGGGAAGTCGACGTGGAAGTGGTGGAGTTGGCGCACTAATTGCGTTGTGCAGGGATCGCCATCCCGCGATCCTGACCGATGTCTCCTGCTCCGCAACATCCTGACCGGAGTCGCCCGACCCCCCTCGCCCCCGCCGGTGTGCGCGGACTTGCGCGTGACGTCCACCGAGCACTCGGGCGGGAGCCACTCGTCCCCCTCGCGATCCTGACCCTGGTCGCCGCCGCCATTCGCGTGCTCTTCCTCGACATGCCGATGCGCCTGGACGAGGCGACCACCTTCAACGAGTTCGTCCTCCAGCCCTGGCGGGCCACACTCGGGAAGTACTGGGCGACCAACAACCACCCGCTGCACAGCGTCTTCGCCAAGCTCGTGGTGGACATGCTGGGGCGCGAGCCGTGGGTGGTGCGAATCCCCGCCTTCGTCTCGGGGGTCCTGGTCGTCCCCGCGACGTTCCTGGTGGTCGCCCGGATGTTCTCGCGCCGCGCCGCCTGGTTTGCCGCCATCGCCGTCACGATCCTGCCGGTGTTCATACTCTTCTCGGCAAATGCGCGCGGATATTCGCTCGTCGTCCTCTTCATGTTGCTGCAGTGGCTGGCGCTGCGCGACGCGCTCATCCACGGGCGCCGCGCCTCATGGGTCCTGGTCGCGCTGCTCGGGGCGCTTGGGGTCTACACGCACCTGACGATGGCCTACGCCTACGCCGGGAATGCAGCGTGGGCGCTGCTCTGGAGTGCGCGCCAGCGCGACGGCGCGCGGCGACGCGTCGTCGCCCTCGTCGCCTCGGGCGTAGCGAGCGTCGCGATCGCCGTGGTGCTCTATCTCCCCTTCGTGTACATCTCCGGGATCCGCGCCCTGGTCGCCAACGAGAACGTGTCCGCCACGTCGTTCGCATCCTTCACCCGCGCGTTTCCGATCCTTCTTAGTCGCATCGGCGCATCGTGGGGAATGGGCTTGCCCCCCTGGATGGCGGCGGCGTGCGGCATCGTTGCGGCAATCGCGCTGCTCGACGGAGCGCGCGCCCGCACGGCGGAGCGCGCCCTCCCCATGGTGAGCACGCTCGTCGTGTTGGCGCTCCTCCTCGCCACACTGCGCGTCCCTCCGCCGAGGGCCGTGTTGTATCTCCTTCCGGGGATTCTCGGCGCGGTCGGTGGCCTCATCGATCGCATCGCCAGCAGGCTCCCGCGTGCGCAGGCGGTGGGGGTGTGGGCGTTCGCCGCTGTCCCCCTCCTCACGATCGGCGTCTCGCACGTCACGCGACAGCCGGTGCGGATGCGACAAGAAACCGGCTGGATGCCTGAGGCGAGGCCAATCTTCGACCGCCTGCAGGAGTCCATCCAGCCAGGCGATGCGATCGCCTCGACCTTCCTCCCGCGCGACATTCTGCGGTACTACTATCTGCGGGCCGGGAAGGGGCGGGCGCCCTTGGTGCCGGAGGTCTGCCCGAAGCCGCCGCATCGGCTCTACCTCATCGTGAGCAGCGTCGAGTCGCCGGTCGACGTGCTCACCTACGCCTGGCTCCCACGCGCACTGGCGGCGTCGGCCCGCTTGCTCGACCAGCGTGGCAGCTACAGCATCTGGGTCGCCGACGTCCCGGAGGGCGTCGCCTGCCCGACGCGCATCGGGCGGTGGCCGCGGGACCAGTAGCGCGCGCCTGACGAGAGCCGCCGCGGGCAGGGAGGTGCATGGAAAGTCTCCAAGCGCGCCCTCCCACGAAACGCCATCAGGGGCGTCCCACCGCCTCCGCCGGCACCGTCGCCTGCAACTCCTCCGGGCGCGTGCTGAACCACGACGTCACCAGCAGCAGCTCGTCCACTTCGTGCGACGGCACCGTCGCCACTCCCCCCGACGTCCCGGAATCGAAGGTGCGCGCGCACGCCTCGCGAAGCACTCCCCACTCGTCGGGCGATTTCGGCGCCGGGAACTCGCCGCGCACCACCCCCCGCCGTATGAGGTAGAAGCGATCCTCGCCGCCGTGCCCCGGGACGATGTACGCAAAGCTGAGTGACTCCACCGCGAAGCGCAGGCGGGCGAACTGCTCCCGCAGCGACTCCAGCCGCTGGAGCTTGTCGCGCAACACCGCCGCTCGTTCGAAGGCCAGGGCGTCGCTCGCCTCCTGCATCCCCGCGCGAAGACGCTCCATCGGCTCGTCGTCGCGCCCCTCGAGGAATGCCCGCGCCTGCCGCACCCGATCGTCGTACACGTCGGCGCGTACGGCGGCCACGCATGGCCCAAGGCAGGTCCCGATCTCGTGGCGGATGCACCCCGGGGTGCGTGGCGGCACGGGGAGCAGCTCCGCCTGGTCGGCGAAGCGCATGCGCGCGTCGAGCGTGCAATCGCGCAAGCCGAGCGCATCGCCCAACTCGCGCAGCGCATCGCGCAACCGCTCGGCACCGACAAACGGTCCGTAGTAGACCCCCCCTCGCTCCCCGGCCCCCGAGCCGCGCACCACCGTCAGGCGCGGCGCTACTCCTCCCGCCATCCGCACGAAGGCGTAGTGCCGGGCGTCGCGCTTCATCGCCACGTTGAAGCGCGGGCGCAGACGCTTGATCTGTCGCAGCTCCTCGAGCAGTGCTGCGAACTCGCTGGGGACGTAGCTCCACTCGATCGACGCCGCCTCGCGCACGATGCGCGCCCCCTTCTCCTTTGGGTACGCGGCGCGGAAGTAGCTCAACAGGCGCGTCCGCACCTTCGTGCTCTTCCCGACGTATACCACCTCCCCCTCCTCGCTGAGCATGCGATAGACCCCGGGGCGGTCGGCGGCCGTCCCGCGCACCACTTCGCGCAGCGCCGCCAGCCGCTTGGCATCGCCACGCCGCTCGGTGGGGGTCAGCGCTGGCATCGGTGGCAGAAGACGGTCGAGCGCCCGTCGATGGCGTGTGTCTCGGTCAGCGTGGTGCCACAGCGGACGCACTGCTCGCCCCCCCGACCATACGCCAGCAACTGCGCGGCAAAGCCGCCGGCGCGATTGGAGGGGTCACGATAATCGCGAAACGTCGTCCCCCGCGCCGCGACAGACGCCGCCAGCGTCGTGACCAGCGCCCCGTGAAGGCGCTCGACCTCGTCGGCGCGCAGTGTCCGCGCCTCGCGCGACGGGTCGATCCCCGCGCGCCAGAGCCCCTCGTTGGCGTAGATGTTCCCGATCCCCGCCACGACGCGCTGGTCCATCAGCACCTTCTTGATTGCCGCCCGTGACACCCGAAGAAGTCCCGATAATCGTTCGGCGCTGAATCCCGGGTCAAGAGGCTCGACGCCGATTCGCTCCTCGTACTCGCGGAGTGCCGCGTCATCGGCCAACTTCACCGTTCCCAGCCGGCGGACGTCGCGGTAACGGAACCCACCTCCATCCGTGAGCGTCCACTCTATGGCCGAATAGGGATCACCGGGAGCACCGTCCGGCGAACCATGGTTCTGCTGCGTGCTCCCGCCTCGAGACACGGTAGTGGCCTCCGACTCCTGGAGGGCGCCATCGACCAGGACGGCCCCGGTGAAGCGAGGTTGGATCAGGAGGTGCCAGCCGCCGTCGAGCGAGATGACCGCGGTCTTCCCACGCCGCCAGACGCGCATGATCGTCCGCCCCGCGCACGCGTGCGCGAGCTGGTCGCCCGATGCTTCGCGGAGCACGTCGGGTCGTATCACCCGCACACCGGCGATGGCGCGCCCCCTCAGCCGCGCGTCCAGCTCGCGCGAGATTGTCTCGACTTCAGGAAGCTCCGGCACGTCTGGCCCGCTCCCGCCACCCGATGTCGCGACGGAGCACCTTGTCCGGGAAGTCGATCCCCTCCGCCCCGGCCAGGCTCGCGCGCTGAGCACCCTCAAAACTTGGGGCAACTGCAGTCACCGCAAACACCCGCCCCCCGGCGGTAACGAGCATCCCATCGTCGCGGTGCCTGGTCCCGGCGTGAAAGGCGACGACCCCCGGAGCGAACGCGGGGAGCACGATCGGTGCTCCCGTGATGGGCGTCTCCGGATACCCGGGCGAAGCGACCACGGTCGTGACTGCCGCCCCCGCCCGAACCACCACCGGAGGAGCGCTCGCCAGCCCTCCCTCGACCGCTCCCCCCATGAGGAGGTTGAGAAGGGGACTCTCCACGAGTGGGAGGACGACCTGCGTCTCCGGGTCGCCGAATCGGCAGTTGAACTCGACCACCTTGGGCCCGTCGGCGGTGAGCATCAGCCCCACGTACAGGAGCCCCCGGAACGGGATC
>DAIESF010000132.1 GCA_027346425.1 Gemmatimonadota bacterium
CCCCGCTGGCCTGCCAGCCCGGGGCCTGTTTCGTCTACAGCGACCTCGGCGCCGACGTCCTCGGGTGGGTCGTCGAGTCCATCGCCGGGCTTCGCCTCGACACCTTCCTGGCCGAGCGGGTCTTCAAGCCGCTCGGGATGAACGACACCTTCTTCACCCCCCCCGACTCGGTCAAGAACCGCGTCGCCCCGACCGAGGTCACCCCGCCACGCGGCTACCCGGTGAAGGGCGAGGTGCATGACGAGAACGCCTTCGCCCTCGGGGGAGTGGCCGGACACGCCGGGCTCTTCTCCACCGCCGCCGACCTCGCCGTCTTCGCCCAGATGATGCTCAACGGCGGGATCTACGACGACGTGCGCATCTTCTCCGACAGCACGGTGGCGCTCTTCACCCGTCGCACCTCCGGGACCCGCGCCCTAGGTTGGGACACCGCCGAGGGACAGGGGGGCTCCGGTGAGTACCTCACCGAGGCCGCCTATGGCCACACCGGCTTCACCGGGACGTCGATCTGGATCGACCCCGAGCGCGAGATGTTCGTCGTCCTCCTGACCAATCGCGTCCACGCCGCCCGTGCCCGCCGTCCGGCCAAGGTCATCGCCGACGTGCGTGCCGACTTGGCCGACGCCGCCGCGCTTTCGGTCGAGGACTCCGACCGCGTCCTCGCCATGCCCGCCTCGTTCCGCGCCGACCGCGCCGACGGGTGGAACCGGGCGGTTCGACGGCCGCGTCGCAGTTCGCGCAGCAGCCGGGCGAAGGCCTCGAGCGCCAAGGTGCGCCGGGTCAACCCGAAGCGTACCACCCCGGCCCGCTCGAAGAGCGCGAAGGCCTCATCGAAGAAATCCAGCGCCTCGGCAAGGGCCACAACCAGAAAGAAGCCGACGGCCGCGAAGTCGTCGCCGGCGAAGTCCACCACGCGCGCCAAGACGAGCGCCAAGAAGCCGACACGCTCGAGTCGGCCGGACTAGTCGCCCCACCAGCATTGCGCGGGCCGCCCTCCAAGGGCGGCCTTTTTTTCGGTGATTCTTCCCGAACGGCTTGATCGGGATAGCCTCCAGCGCCGATCTTGAAGGCGAGCATGCGAGGACTTCCGATGTACGAGACTGGCAACCAGACCGACGACCGACTGGGCGAGGACCGCCCCACGGCACCCACGCCCCCTACGCAGGGCGACGGGGGAGCGACCACCGCCGTGCACGCCGAATCCGCGCCGCCCGCCGAGGGCGAGGGCGGAGTCACGACCGACCAGGTCAAGCTCGCCCTGCGCCGGGTGAAGGATCCCGAGCTGAACCTCAACATCCTCGACCTCGGGCTTGTCTACGACATTGCGGTCGACGGAAGCGACGTGTCGATCGACATGAGCCTGACGTCGCCGGGGTGCCCTTCGGGACCGGAGATCATGGGCGACGCCGAGCGCCAGCTTCGAGGGATCCCCGGCGTGGGGAACGTCGCGGTCAACCTGGTCTGGTCGCCGCCGTGGACGCCGGAGCGGATCGAGCCGAGGGTGCGGGCGTATCTGGGGTTCTAGAAGACGAGAAGACGAGAAGACGAGAAGACGAGGGGCGCGGACCTGAGCGGTCGGCGCCCCTTCTGACGTGCTACGGACTTCGTCGGACTTTGGCTTTCGACGTGTAGGGGGATGGCACGCGCTGGTGGTTGCGCGCGCGACCTAGGGTACCTACCTCACGACTGCGGGGGGAGATTCCTGGCCGGCGTGGTCGATGGCGGTGACGAAGATGATCGACGGCGGGGCGTCGGTCGCATCGAGGGGGAGGCGGATGGTGCGCTGCGAGGCGGGGACGACGCGGGCGTACCAGGCGTCGGCGTAGCGGGCGCGGACGACCCACCAATGGGGCTCGCGCACGTCGCGTACCGTGGAGGTCGCCGGGGCGGTGGTCCGATCGGTGGGGGCGCGTGCAGGCAGGGGCGGGGGAATCTCGCGGGCGCCGGCTGGCGGGGGGGCGGCGACTGGAGCGCCGAGGCGGGTGACGTCCAGCTCCACCATGCGCGGCTGGGGGACGCGGACCACGACCGGGGCGTCGGGGGGGCCGGCGGCCAGCCAGGGCGACGGAGGGACGAGCGCGGGTTCGGCGTACGGTCCGGCGATCAACCGCTCGTTCATCGAGTCGGTGTCCACCTTGAAGGCGTCCATGCTGAAGTGGACGTTGCCGCTGTTCGGCGAGAGCTGGGCGCGTGTTTCCTGGATCTGGTCGAATAGTTCGCTGACCGGCCACGACGGGCGCCGCGCCGCCGACGCGCGCCCGGTGTAGTTCCCCGGCCAGAGGTTGCGCCCCTGGTGGTTCTGGGCGCGCCACCAGGCGAGGAGGTCCGCGTAACGCTGCATGGGGGCGGTCGTGCGCCAGTACAGCTGCGGCGTCCAGTAGTCAACCCACCCCTCGATGAGCCATTTGCGCGAATCGGCGTAGAGCTTCTCATACGCGTCGAAGCCGCGCACCGTGGCAGGGTAGCCGGGGCGCCAGATCCCAAACGGGGAGATGCCGAACTTGACCCACGGCTTGGTGCGCTTGATGGCAGAGTACAGCGCTTCCACGAGCTGATCGACATTGCGGCGTCGCCAGTCGTCGCGCGAGAGCGTCCCTTCTCTCCGCTTGTAGGCACGCCACGATCGCTCGTCGGGAAACGGGATCTCCCGTCCGCGCCGCGACTCGGGGTATGGGTAGAAGTAGTCGTCGATGTGGACGCCATCCACGTCGTATCGCCGCACGACATCGAGCACCACGTCGATCGTGTGGCGCCGCACGATGGCTTCTCCGGGATCCATCCACTGGTACGGGCCGTACTTGTGCACCACCGCCGGATGGGTGCGCGAGATGTGGAGCGGCGACGGGGTGCGCGTGGTGTCGGCCGGGTGGCGGGAGCGATACGGGTTGAACCACGCATGCAGCTCGAGCCCGCGCTTGTGCGCCTCGGCGATGGCGAAGGCGAGCGGATCCCACATCGGGCTCGGCGCGCGCCCCTGCGCACCGGTCAGGAAGTACGACCAGGGCTCGAGCCGCGATGGATAGAGCGCATCGGCGGCCGGGCGCACCTGGAAGATCACGGCGTTGAGGCGGACCTCCGCGGCCTTGTCGAGGATGGCGAGGAGTTCGACCTTCTGCGAGTCGACCGGGAGCCCTGGGCGCGACGGCCAGTCGATGTTGGAGACCGTGGCCACCCAGACGGCACGGAACTCGCGCGGCAGCGGCGGGGCGAGGGTGTCGGTGGCAGGATCGCCGCCTAACGGCGAGTAGGGGAGGCCGCGATTCGGCGCCTCGCCATCCTGCGCCGATGCCACCCTCGCCAGCCCCAGGAGCAGCGGCAGCAACAGCGCCAGCAACGGCGCGACGCCCCCGATGATCGCCCGTCGCCGGCTGGGGTGGGCCCATCCCGCCCCCAGCCGGCTCGTCCCCCCCTCACCCATCACGGTACGGCGAGGGTTCGTCGTCGGACGCGTCGGGCGGAGACGCGGCATCGTCGGACGCGGCCGGGCCCCCGTTAGGCACGTCGCGCAGCGCCTTGACGAAGGCCTTGCCGAGCACCTCGGCCTGCCAACCGCGCAGCTCGGGGATCGCCTGCACCGCCTCGAGGGAGCGCGGTTTGGCGCGGGCGACCGCTTCCATACGATCGCGCGAGCAGAGAACGCCCGGGTCGAGCGCGAGGTCGGCCGCCACCTCGTCGCGCACGCGCTTGAGGAGCGACACCCGCTCGTCGAAGTGAGGATCTCGCTCCCAGCGCGGCGCCTTGGGAAAGCGCGGCAGCTCGGCGTCGGGAACGGCGCGCCCGCGTGCCGCGGCCTCGAGGATCTCGTGGCCTCGGTTCTCCAGGATTCCGCGACCGATCCCCTTCACCGAACGCAGGTCGTCCATGGTGCGCGGCGACCGGCGGGCCAGCTCCAGCAACACGTCGTTGGTCACGACGCGGAACGTGCTCCGGTCGAGCCCCTTCGCCACCCCGTCGCGCCAGATCACCAGCTCGCGCAGGAGGGCCAGTTCGCGGCGCGACAGGTCGCGCGCCCCCTTCAGGCGCAGGAAGGTCGCCGACGAGTCCTCGGCCTCCCACTGCGTCCCCTCGAGCCGCGTGAACTCCTCGCGCGCCCAGTGCCAGCGCCCCTTCCGCTCCAGCGCATCGCGCAGTCGCTCGCGCAGCCCGAGCAGGTGCATGGTGTCCTGCGCCGCGTAGTCGAGCATGTCGGCGGTGAGCGGGCGCATCGACCAGTCGGCGCGCTGGTGCTTCTTGTCGAGCTTGACGCCGAAGTGCTCGTCCAGGAGCGCGGCCAGCCCGAACGCCTTGACCCCGAGGAGCTGGGCGGCGATGCGGGTGTCGAAGATGTTGGTCACGCGCCAGCCGTAGTCCTGGTGCAGGAGGCGCAGGTCGTAGTCGGCGTCGTGAAAGACGACCTCGACTTCACGCGACTCGAGGATCGCCCCGAGGCGCGATGGCGTTTCGACCTTGAGCGGGTCGATGATGGCGTGCCGTGCCTCGGTGGAGAGCTGCAGCAGGTAGATGCGGTCGACGTAGCGATGGAAGCTCGCCCCCTCGGTGTCGATGGCGACCACCTGCGACGTCTCGATCGACGAGAGGAACTGGTCGGCGGCCTCGGGAGAGTCGAGGAAGAGCGGGCGAGCGGGGTCGGACTTCTTGGATGCAGTCACTAGGATCGGTGCGGCGGCAGGCGAAAGCGGCAAGAGCGCCGGTTCAATCGCGTCAGGTCGTAAGTTAATCCCGTTCCGACCCCGGTGACGCCGCGACGATCCCTCATTCGGGCCTCCGGCGACCGCGTCTCGACCGCAGGACTCGGCAGCGCCATGTTATCACCGGACTCTGACCCCATGATCGCCATGATCGCCCAGAGCGGCGGGCTCGAGGTTGGCTACGACGACGTAGGCCGGGGCGACGCAATCGTCTTTCTGCACGGCTTTCCCCATCACCGGGGGCTATGGGCTGCCCAGCTCGCCGCCCTCCAGGGGCAGGCGCGATGCATCGCCCCGGACCTGCGGGGATTCGGGGAGACCCGAGGGGCCCCTCCCTACTCCATGGACCAGTATGCCGACGACGTCGTCGCCCTCCTCGACACGCTGCATGTCGAACGCGCGGTGTTCTGCGGGCTGTCGATGGGCGGGTACGTCGCCATGGCGCTCTGGCGCCGGCATCGGGCGCGGATTCGCGGGCTGATCCTCATGGACACGCGCGCCGGGGGCGACACCTCCGACGGACGCACCAGGCGAAACGAGATGATCGCCCTCGCCCGCGCCAGGGGGAGCGTGGCCGTGGCCGATGCCATGATCTCCGGGATGGTGGGGAAGCGCACGCGCGAGAAGTGCCCCGAGGTGGTGGACGCCATGCACCGGATGCTGGCGCTCGCCCCGGTGGAGGGGGTGATCGGCGCGCTGGGCGCGCTGCGCGACCGCCCCGACTCGACGCAGACGCTGACGACGATCGACGTCCCGACGCTCGTGGTGGTGGGAAGCGATGACGTCCTCACCCCGCCGAGCGAGGGGGCCCTGATGCACGCGGCGATCCGGGGGAGTACGCTGGAGGTGATCGCCGACGCCGGGCACGTGAGCAACGTAGAGAGGCCGGCGGCGGTGAATCACGTGATCAGCGAGTTTCTGTCGCGACTGGCGCGAACGGCGTAGTCGGGCGTTCGTGCTCGCGTCCCCTCCCCTACTTCGTCAGGTAGTCGGCCAGGTGGGTCAGGCTCGGTGCGATGTACTCGGCGGCGGAGGGGCCGCCCTGGCGGACGTAGTCGAGGCGGACGGCGCGCATCCCCACGCCAAGCGCCCCGGCAATGTCGGTGCGCTCGATGTCGCCCACATGGAGGGCCTCGTGGGGGGCCGCGCCTAACGCGTCGAGGGCAGCGCGAAAGGGTTCGGGGCGGGGCTTGGCGTGGCCGACGTCCATCGAGTAGACGGTCGCCGAGAAGTGCCGCAGGACGCCGTCTTGCTCGAGGAGACGGTCCTGGGCGCGCCCGCTGGCGAAGCCGGTGTCGGATACGATCGCCAGGGCGAAGCGCTCCGAGAGGCGCTCGAGCGCCTCACGCGCCCCAGGAAGGAGCGGCGGCGGGTACTGCGTGAGCGAGGCATCCACCTCGGCGGCGGCCTCATCGATGTGCTCGCACGTTTCGGGGCGCTCGATGGCGAGTTGGGCCAGGAGCCAGCGGATCCGGTCGGCGGTGGTGTAGCCGCGGTGTTCCTCGCGCCACCATCGCTCGGCCTCGACGGCCGAGGCGCGGTAGAGTCGCTCGAACTCGTCAGGCGGGACGGGGTGTCCCATGCGCGTGAGCATGCGCGACAGCGCCTCCTGCCGGCGCTGTACACGCACCGGCACGGAGGCGCCGTGGTAGATCGTATCCCAGTAGTCGAGCGTGATGACGCGCAGCATTCAGGCCGCCTGCGGAGGCGTGGCGCGCGGGGAGCGGGGGACGCCGGGCGCGCCCACCCGCGAGTGCATCCGGCTCAGCGCGTGGGGCGGCCGGGCGGGTTGTCGCTCTTGAAGACGTCCCGGTTGATCTGGATGTACTGCCGGAGGTTGGCGGGGACGTCTTCTTCGGGGAAGATTGCCGTCACCGGGCACTCGGGCTCGCAGGCACCACAGTCGATGCACTCGTCCGGGTGGATATAGAGCTGCTGCTCCCCTTCGTAGATGCAGTCCACGGGGCAGACATCGACACAGGCCTTGTCCTTGGTGCCAATGCAGGCTTCGGTGATGACGTACGGCATGATCGGAGTAGGTTGGACCGGATGATGGTGCGGTCCGGAAAGATATCCACTTGGCCGAGTCGGCAATAGCGGCCGTGATCCCTCCCGTGGACGAGGGTGGGAGGGTGCGCGATGGTGGCGCTCCTCTCGCCCGAGCTTCCCGCGTGGGAGCGCTGGACACGGAGCGGTTCGCCCCCTAGATGGACACGCATGCGATTGACGGTCAACGACAAGGCGAAGGACGTGACGCCCGAGCCGGGTGAGTCGCTTCTCACGACGCTGCGCGACCGGCTCTTTCTCACCGGCGCGAAGCCGGGGTGCGAGCGCGGCGAATGCGGGGCGTGCACGGTGCTGCTCAACGGCGAGCCGGTGTACGCCTGCCTCACCCTCACCCAGGCATGCGACGGTGAGACGGTGACCACGGTCGAGGGGGTGGCGCGGGGCGAGGCGCTGCATCCGCTGCAGGAGGCGTTCATCGCCCATGATGCGGTGCAATGCGGTTTCTGCACCCCCGGGCAGGTCATGGCGGCGGTCGCCCTCCTCGCGCGCGACCCGGCGCCGAGCGATGCGGCGATCGCCGAGGCGATGAGCGGGAACCTGTGCCGCTGCGGGACGTATCCCAAGATCGCCCGGGCGATACGCTCGGCGGCGGCGGCGGCGCAGCAGCAGCAGCAGCAGCAGCGGGAGGAGGGGAGCCGATGAGCACGCCTAACGATGACCGCCCGCGCAAGCGCTTCGTCAGCACCGTTGTCGAAGTGGAGGGGCGGTCGGAAACGAAGGTCGTGGAGCTGCCCGAGACGGAGCCGGCGCCGTGGGGCGACGACGCCGAGCTGTCGATCGTGGGGGCGCGGATCCCGCGCGTCGACGCCCGCGACAAGGTGACGGGGCGGGCGAAATACACCGCCGACGTGCAGCGCCCGGGGATGCTCCACGCCGCCTTCGTGCGAGCGGTGGTGGCGCGGGGGACGGTGACGGCGATCGACGCCTCGGCGGCGCTGCAGCTGCCGGGCGTGGTCGACGCCATCACGGCGAGCGACCTCCCTCGCCCGATGCGAGCCGGCGGGCTCCCCCTGTTCGGCACGGCGGTGCTGTATCCGCACCAGCCGGTGGCGGCGGTGTGCGCCGAGTCGCGCGAGGCGGCGCTGGCGGGGGCGGCGGCGGTGCGGGTCACGTGCCAGGGGGAGCCGTTCGTGGTGACGTACGAGGCGGCGACGGCCCCCGGTGCGCCGGCGGTGCGAGGCGTGACGAACGTGCTGCGCGGGTCGCCGGCGGTGGTCGAGCGCGGCGACGTGCTGCTGGCGCTGGCCGAGGCCGAGGTGACGGTGACGCGTGAGTACCGGACGCCGAGCGCGCTGCACACCCCGCTCGAGCCGCATGCGGCGGTGGCGGAGTGGGACGGCGACCGGCTGACGATCTGGGAGTCGACGCAGGGGGTGTACCGGGTGCGCGACGAGGTGGCGGTGGGGCTGGGGCTCCCCAAGTCGCGCGTGCGGGTGATCAAGGAGCACATGGGGGGCGGATTCGGGGCGAAGAACAACGCGGGGGCCCACACCTTCGTGGCGGCGCTCTTCGCCCGGCGCACCGGGCGAGCGGTGCGCTGCGTCCCTACCCGGCACGAGGAGCAGGCCGACGGCGGGCAGCGCCCCCCGACCCGCCAGGTGGTGACGTTAGGCGCGCGACGCGACGGTACGCTGGTGGCCATCGACGCCACGTGCGATGTCGCGTTAGGCGCGACGGGGTGGGAGGGGGGCCCGGCGGCGATCTATCGCGAGATGTACGCCTGCCCCAACGTGCGCACGCACGAGACGTTCGTGTACGTGAACACGCAGCCGATGATGGCGTTCCGGGCGCCGGGGCACGTGGAGGGAGCATTCGCCCTGGAGCGGACGATGGACGTGCTGGCGGGCGCGCTGGGGATGGACCCGCTCGCGTTGCGGCTGCGCAACTTCGCCGGGCGCGACGGGGCGAAGGACCGGGCGTACTCGTCGAACCGGCTGCGGGAGTGTTACGAGGAGGGGGCG
This sequence comes from Gemmatimonadota bacterium, assembly GCA_027346425.1. GTDB lineage: Bacteria > Gemmatimonadota > Gemmatimonadetes > Gemmatimonadales > Gemmatimonadaceae > SCN-70-22. The sequence goes on from DAIESF010000132.1 coordinate 8,717, forward strand.
AAGCGGTTCGGGTGGGGGGAGCGCCCGAATGATGCGGCGGGGAAAAAAATGGTGGGGGGAGCGGCGGGAGACGGGAGTACGTTGTTGTCGGGGGGGGGGCCCCGGCGCCGATCCCCGCCCCGCCAGGCGCAACCTCCGCCGCGGCACCGGGATGGCCGCCTGCGTCTGGGGGGCCGGCGGCGGCCCCCCCGCCTACGCCACCGTCCGCCTCAACTCCGACGCCACCATCGACGTCCTCTCCGGGACGCAGGACCTCGGCACCGGCGCCCGCACCATCCTCGCCCAGATCGCCGCCGAATCGTTAGGCGCCCGCTTCTCCGACGTGCGCGTCATCCTCGGCGACACCGAGCGCACGCCGTACGCCGGCAACTCCTGGGGTTCCATGACCACCGCCTCGGTCGGCCCCGCCGTGCGCGCCGCCGCCGACGAGGCACGCCACAAGCTCCTCGAGGCGGCCAGCGAACTCCTCGAGTGCCACGTCGACGACCTCGTCGCCCGCGACTCGACCATCACTACGCGCGACAGCGCGCGCCGCCTTGCCTTCTCCGACGTCACCAAAAAGCTCGGCAACGTGATGATCATGGGACAGGGGAGCCGCGGCCCGAACCCGGCCGAGGTCGGGCTGATGTCGTTCGGGGCCCAGTTCGCCGAGGTCGAGGTCGATCTCGACACCGGCGTGGTGCGTGTGCTGCGCATCGTCGCCGCCCACGACGCAGGGCGCATCATCAACCCGCTGCTGGCCGAGAGCCAGCTCGAGGGAGGAATCCTGCAGGGGCTCGGCTTCGCCCTGTTCGAGGAGCGGCACCTCGACCCGGCAAGCGGGCGCCCCCTCAACGTCTCGATGCACGACTACAAGATCCCGACGCACGCCGACGTCCCCGTCATCGATGCCTTCTGCGTGGCGGGGAGCGACACCGTCGCCAACCATGTGGGGGCGCGAGGGCTCGCCGAGCCGCCCATCATCCCGACCGCGCCGGCGATTGCCAACGCCGTGTCCGACGCGTTAGGCGTGGACCTGGGCGAGATTCCGCTGACGCCATGGCGGGTGCTGGAGGCGCTGCGGAACGGGTGAGGCGGGCGCGGGGGGGGACGGCGCTTCGGTGACCACCACCTCCCGGCGCTCATGCCTCTCGCGCGGCGGGTCGTCCTCTACACCCCATCCATCAAGACGCGGCTGGCCCCTTGGTTCAAGCTGGCGTTCTGACGCCTTCCCCCGATTACTTCCACGGCGGCGTCGTCCGCGGCTTCTCCCACAGGTCCGGGTTGTGCCGGTACAGCGTGACCTTGCGCCCGATGGCCTGGATCACGTCCGCGCCTAACGCTTCGGCCATCTCGTTGGCCAGCGCCTTGGGGCTCTGCTCGATCGTGCGGGCCACCGCCACCTTCACCAGCTCGTGCGTGCGCAGCGCATCGTCGAGCGCCCCGAGCGCCGTGTCGGTGAGCCCCTGGTGCCCGATGTGCACCTTGGGGGCGAGGTGATGCGCTTCGGCGCGCAGCTCGGCGCGTTCCTTTCCTTTCATCATGGCGTACGGGCCCGGCCCGCCCTGGCGAGGTATGGTCGCGGGTTCAGCGGGTCGCCGTCCCACCAGCGCCCATTGCCGCGATACAATAGCAGCTGGAAATGGAGATGCGGCGTGTCGGGCGGCGCATTCCCCGTGGTACCAACGTAGCCGATCACGTCCCCCGCCTGCAGCGGCTCCCCCTCGGCGAGCCCCTTGGCGTAGCGGTCGAGGTGCGCGTAGTAGTACACGAAGCGCTCGTCGGCATCGAGGGCGTAGACCGTGAGCCCGCCCAGGTTGTTCGAG
>DAIESF010000135.1 GCA_027346425.1 Gemmatimonadota bacterium
GCGAGCCGCGCGCCGGCCGCACCCTCCAGCACGTCACCGACGGCGGGAACCAGCAGGTGCAACTCGCTCCATGGAAGGGATTGCAGCTGATCGATCTCGCTGGCGCCGAGCACGCCCCCCTTGGCGAGGACGACCCGTCCCTCCGCGTCCCGCACGTCGTGGGCGAGCACCTGCCCGGGGGCAAGCGGCGCGCCCCCGGGGGCGCGGGTATGCCGGATCGCCCTCACGCCGAGTCCGCGCCCCCCACACGGCGCCGCTCGCGCATCGCCCCGCCATTGCGCCCCCGCTCCACCGCCACTGCCTCGGCGAGCACGCTGAGGGCGATCTCGGCGGCGCTCCGCGCGCCGATGTCCAACCCCACGGGGATACGGACGCGCGCCAACTGGTCCGCCGCCACTCCTTCCTCAGCGAGGAACTCCAGCATCGCCTTGCCACGACGCGCGCTCCCGAGGCACCCGACGTACACGGCATCCGACGCCAGTACGGCGCGCAGCACCGGGAGGTCGTACTTGTAGTCGTGCGAGAGCAGGACAACGAGCGTGTGCGCCCCCAACGGGAGGCGCTCGGCGATTTCCGACGGCATCCCGACGATCAGTTCGTCGACGCCCGGAAAGCGCTCCCGCGTGGCGAACCGCTCGCGACCGTCGACCACGACGGTGCGCAGTCCGAGCACGCGCCCAAGCTCCACCAGCGGCATCGCCACGTGCGTGGCGCCAAAGACGATGAGCGTGAGTGGAGGGGCATGGAGCTCGAAGTAGAGACGCGTCTCGACGTCGGCGACCGCAACCGACGCCGTCCCCGACTTCGCGTTCTCGAAGTACGTGGTGCAGGCGGCAATGGCGGCGGTGTCGAGTACGTCGCTCCCCAGAGTTCCCGCGTGTCCGCCGCGCTCGAAGACGACGAGGCGGTCGTTGCGCCCGTCGAGAGGAGCGACGACGACCGCGCGTCTCCCGGCCTCCACCTCGGCGCGGGCGACGCGGAGCGCGCTGGCGATCGGGTCGGAAGGCTCGGCGGCGTTCACAGGTTCGATGAGGATCTCGACCGACCCGCCGCACGTCATCCCCAGCGCCCAGGCATCCTCGCCGCCTAACGACATCTGCAGGAGCATGGGGTGCCCGTCGGCGAGGACGCGCGCCGACTCCTCGATCACCCGCGCATCGACGCACCCGCCGATGGTCACCGCGCCGACGATCGATCCGCTGGAGTCGACCCACATCTTGGCCCCCGCCTCCTTGGGAGACGTCCCCTCGGTGGCGATCAGGGTGGCGACCGCTGCCGGCCCCTGTGGGAGGGAGATCGTGTCAGTCATATGAGGAAGATGGCAGGGAGACGCACGACGATGGGAGTGGAGCGGAATCGCCTCGCCGACCAAGGCGCGGCACCCCGCCTTACAGGGTGAGGTGCCGGACCAGGCGCTCGAGGGCGTTGAGGTTGTGCCCCGGCGCCAGGATGTCGATGTACGGGAGGGCCGCCTGCATCCCGCGCGTCCCCGGGGTATAGTCGGACGCGCCCATGAGGGGATTGAGCCAGATCACGCGCCCGGCGCGCTGGTGCAGGACACGCATCGCCTCGGCCAGGACCTCGGGGTCGCCCACGTCCCATCCGTCGCTCATGATGAGGACGATGGTGCGCCGGTCGACCAGCCCCGCGTGGCGATCGAGGAAGGCCTGCAGCGACGCGCCGATGCGCGTCCCCCCGGCAAAGTCCTGCACCTCGCGCCCTACGTCGCGCAACGACTCGCGATAGCGCACGCCCCGCAGGAGGGGGGTGAGACGGCTGAGCCGGGTGGCGAAGGCGAAGCTCTCCACGCGGGCGAACGTGTTCTGCAGCGCGTGCAGGAACTGGAGCAGGACGCGGCTGTACAGTTCCATCGAGCCCGAGACGTCGCACAGCGCGACGAGCGACGTGCGCCGGCGCGCGCGCGTTTTCTGCTCCAGGCGGACGGCCTCGCCGCCGGTGCGCAACGATGCTCGCACCGTGCGCCGCAGGTCAATGCGCTCGCCGCGCCGCGACGCCTTCCATCGCCGGCTGCGGCGGAGGGCGAGGCGACGCGCGATGCGCCGGGCGAGAGCGCGCACGGCCTCGTCGTCGTCCGCGCCGAACTGCGCGAAGTCCCGGAAACCTAACGACTCACGATCGCTGGCGGCCCGCACGTTCAGCGGCTCCCCGCCATCGGCGTCGGACGGCTTCATCCAGTTCTGGAGCGAGACCGGTGGCGGCTTGCGTCCCCCCGGTGTCGCATTCGGCATCAGGTCGCGGCGCCGCCCCGGGAGGGGGATCGGCGATGGGAGCCCGCCGCTGGCCCGCCACGTCTCCCGAAAAGCCTCGTCGAAGGCGTCGAAGTCCTCGCGCCGATTCACCAGCACCGCGCGCAGCGCGAGCCGCACCTCCTCCTGGTCGCCGAGGTCGACACGCCCCAGTGCGCGCGCCGCATCGATCGACTCCGCGGGAGTGGCGGCAACCCCGCGCTCGCGCAGCGCGCGACAGAGCGAGACCACCGTCGCCAGCAGGTCGGCAGGCGGTGGAGCGTCGGCGGCGGGCGCGGACGGGTGCGTCATCACGTGTACGCTATCCGGCGAATGAGGCGAGGGCCTGGAGTCGTCCCGCTTCCAGTTCGCGCTCCAGTACCTGGAAGTCGGCGTCGTCCTTCAGGAAGCACCCCATCGTGTCGCGCACCACCGCCTCGTCGAGGTGGTCGGCGTGCAAGGCCACCAGCGCGGCCGCCCAATCGAGCGACTCGGCGACCCCCGGGTGCTTGGCGAGCCGCATCTTTCGCAGCGACTGCAGGACGCCGGTGATCTCCCTCGCCAGCTGCTCTCCGAGTCCAGGGACCTTCGTGCGCACGATCCGCAGCTCCTTCTCGAAGCTGGGATAGTCGATCCACAGGTAAAGGCAGCGGCGGCGCAGCGCCTCCGACAGCTCGCGCGTGCGATTGGAGGTGAGCACGACGACCGGGCGAGACTCGGCGCGAATGGTCCCCAGCTCGGGAATGGTCACCTGGAAATCGGAGAGGATCTCGAGCAGGAACGCCTCGAACTCCTCGTCGCTCCGGTCGACCTCATCAATGAGGAGTACCGGTGGGGTGCCGTGGTGCGTGATGGCCGCCAGCAGGGGGCGCTTGAGGAGGTACTCGACGCTGAACAGGGTGGCCTCCTTTTCCGCGATCGTCCCGGGCGCGTGCTCTCCCAGCTTGATGTGCAGCAACTGTCGCGGGTAGTTCCACTCGTAAAGCGCAGTGTTGGCGTCGAGCCCTTCGTAGCACTGCAACCGGATGAGATCGGCGCCGAGTGTCTGCGCCAGCACCTTGGCGATCTCGGTCTTCCCGACCCCTGGGTGGCCTTCCACGAGCAGCGGCTTTCCGAGCGCCGACGCGAGGAAGACGGATGTGGCGATCTGGCGATCGGTGATGTACGCCTCGCGCTCCATCACCTCCTGGATCCTGCGAATGTATTCGTTCACCGCGCTGGCACCTCTCGCCTCGACGTCGTATGGACGCACCCTCCCCGAACCATGGGTGCCTTGAGCTCGACAAATCAGGAATTCCCGCGCTCCGCAAGCGGATCGTCCGTTGTAACGAGTCCGTCACACGAGGTCGCGCGCGTTGGTGACGGCATCGTTTGTAACAGATTTCTCCGCGAATTGTAACGGCACATTCCGCCGTGTCATTGGCGCGTGACCCTGCCGCGCCTTTACTACCCCGAAGCCCTCAGTCCCATGCCGTCCATCACCCGAGTCGCGCTCCATCTCGCCGCCGTGCTACTCGGCAGCACCGCCGAGGCGCAGGAGGGCGCGGTTGCCGCATCACGCGGTTCGACTACCGACACCGCGCGGACCAGCGACACCAGTCGGACCGCTGAGCCCCTCTCCCTTCCCCGCAACGCCGCCCCCCCATCGCACGATTCGACCGGGAAGCGTCTGGCGCAAGGGACGCAAGCGCCAAAGGCGGCCGCCAAGGCCTGGTACGAGAAGATCTCGCTGCGTGGGTACACCCAGTTGCGGTACAACCGCCTGCTGGAGACCAACAAGGATCTCACCTGCGCGCAGTGCGACCGCTCCATCGGTAACAACGGTGGCTTCTTCATCCGTCGCGGGCGCCTCGTATTCAGCGGCGACGTCCACCCGCGCGTGTCGATCTACATCCAGCCCGACTTCGGAACCGACGCCGCTGGCGGGCAGCACTACCTGCAGATCCGCGACGCCTACTTCGATGTGACGCTCGATGCGAAGAAGGAGCATCGGCTGCGGGTCGGCCAGAGCAAGGTGCCATTCGGCTTCGAGAACCTGCAGTCCTCGTCGAACCGACTCC
>DAIESF010000157.1 GCA_027346425.1 Gemmatimonadota bacterium
CGGGGCGCGGAGAGTGATCGTTGGCACCTGCTGCGCTCCTGCCGATGTCGCCAGCAACATCGGCAGGAGCATGAACTCCCACCGCACCGCGTCCCACGTCAGGCGGCGCACCATGCCACGCGTGCCCACACTGACCTCCTGTCGATGGCGTTGAACCTACTCTCCTTCACTCTCCAGCTCGAGCTCGGGGGCATCCACCGGCGTGGCGCCATCGCCCGCTTCGTCCACTTCGTCCTTGTCGTCAGGCACCACGCGCGCCACGGCCATCACTCCATCCCCCGCCTCGAGGTTCACCAGTTTGACCCCCTGCGTATTGCGCCCGGCGACCCGCACCTGCGACACGGGCGACCGGATGACCATCCCCGTCTTGGTGATGATCATGATCTCGTCCTCGGGGAGCACCTCCATGAGGGCGACCACATCGCCGGTCTTGTCGGTGCGATTGAGGGTGAGGATCCCCTTCCCGCCCCGCTTCTGCACGCGGTACTCGTCGATGTGCGAACACTTCCCGAGCCCCTTGGACGTCACGACCATCAGCGTCGCCTCACGCTTCACGACCACCATCCCGACCACGCGGTCGTCGGGGCGCAGTTCCACCCCCTTCACCCCGGTCGTGTCGCGTCCCATCTCGCGCACGTCGCTCTCGTGGAAACGAACCGACAGCCCGTGCTTGGTGGCAAGCACGATATCGTTTGTCCCGTGCGTCACCTGCACGTCGATCAGCTCATCGCCGTCCTCGATCTTGATCGCCTTGATCCCCGTCGAGCGCGGGTTGGAGTACTCGCTCAGCGCCGTCTTCTTCACCGTCCCGTTCCTGGTGCAGAAGAGCAGGTACTGGTCCTTGGGGAAGTCCCGCACGAAGACCATCGACTGGATCTTCGTGTCGGGCGTCGTGTTGATCAGGTTGACGATCGGCTTCCCCTTGGTGGCGCGCCCGGCCTGCGGGATCTCGTAGACCTTGAGCCAGTAGCAACGCCCGTCGTCGGTGAAGACGAGGATGTAGTCGTGGGTCGACCCCACGTAGAGACGCTCGATGAAGTCGCCCTCGCGGAGGTCGGCGCCCGACGAGCCCGTCCCGCCGCGCCGCTGCTTGCGATAAGTGGAGATCGAGGTGCGCTTGATGTACCCCGAGTGCGACACGGTCACGACCATGTCCTCCTCGGCGATGAGGTCCTCGATCGTGAACTCCCCTTCGTCGCTGGTGATCTCGGTGCGCCGCTTGTCGCCGTACTTCTCGGCCACCGTGGTCAGCTCCTCCTTCATCACCGCCATCCGCCGCTCCTTGGACTCGAGGAGGGTCCGTAGCTCGCGGATGATCCCGCGCACCTCGGTGAGTTCCTCTTCCAGCTTCTCGATCTCGAGGCCGGTGAGCTTGGCCAGGCGCATGTTGAGGATCGCCTCGGCCTGCCGTTCGGAGAGCTTGAAACGCGATTGCAGCTGCGCGCTGGCCGACGGCGTGTCCTCGGCGGCGCGGATGAGCTTGATCACTTCGTCGATGTTGTCGACGGCGATCTTGAGCCCTTCGAGGATGTGCTCACGCTCCAGTGCCTTCTCGAGGTCGAACTCCGTGCGCCGGACGATGACCTCGTGCCGGTGCGCGACGTAGTGCGCCAGCACGTCCTTGAGCGGCATGACCTTGGGGACCAGCTGCCGCGTGTGCGGGTCGGGGACGAGCGCCAGCATGATGACGCCGAACGACGCCTGCATCTGCGTGTGCTTGTACAGCTGGTTGAGCACCACGCGCGGGATGGCATCGCGCTTGAGCTCGACGACGATGCGCATCCCGTCCTTGTCGGACTCGTTGCGCAGGTCGCTGATCCCCTCGAGCTTCTTCTCCTTCACCAGTTCGACGATGCTCTCGACGATCTTGATCGGGTTCACCTGGTACGGGACCTCGGTGATCACGATCTGCGAGCGCCCGCTCGACTCCTTCTCCTCGATCATCGCCCGGGCGCGCATCACGATCTTCCCGCGCCCGGTCTCCTGGTAGTCCTTGATCCCGGCGCGTCCGTAGATGAACCCGCCGGTGGGGAAGTCTGGGCCCTTCACGTACTTCCGAAGCTCCGAGGCATCGAGCTCCGGGTTCTCGATGAGGGCGATCGTCGCGGCGACGATCTCGCGCAAGTTGTGCGGCGGGATGTTCGTCGCCATCCCCACGGCGATCCCCGACGAGCCGTTGACCAGAAGGTTCGGGAACGACGCCGGCAGGACCTTGGGCTCCTGCAGCCGGTCATCGAAGTTGGGAGCGAAATCGACGGTGTTCTTGTCGATGTCGGCCAGCATGTCGACGGCGATCTGCGTGAGGCGCGCTTCCGTGTATCGATAGGCCGCCGCCGAGTCGCCTTCGATCGAGCCGAAGTTCCCCTGCCCGTCGACCAGCGGGTAGCGAAGCGAGAACTCCTGCACCATGCGCACCAGGGCGTCGTAGACCGACGAGTCGCCGTGCGGGTGGTACTTGCCTAACACGTCGCCGACGACGGTCGCCGACTTCTTGAACGGGCGCCCCGGGGTGAGGCCAAGCTCGTTCATCGCGTAGAGCACGCGCCGGTGCACCGGCTTGAGACCATCGCGCACGTCGGGGAGGGCGCGTGCGACAATGACGCTCATCGAGTAGTTGATGAACGATTCCTTGATCTCTTCGTCGATGAGACGGGGGACGATTCGCTCGCGTTGATGCGGGGCTGTCATGAGGCCGGGATACGGTGGTAATGCGACGTTCCGGAGAGAGAGGAAAGCTACCCCGTTGGAGGGGGGAAATCAACTGCGAGGCATATTCGTAAGACATTGCAGCATAGCCACTTGCGAAGTTTCTACCGCAACCCGTCCGCGCGCCGGGATCGGTGCGAAGCCCCCTTGACATTTCGGTGTCTCTTCGCCCCTCGGGTCTGCACCGAATCAGCGAGCGGGACAGGCGCGTCGCCGTCATCGCCACACCCCTCCCCGCAGGCTACATTCGGGCGTCGCCCCCCCCCGAACCAGCGCCCAGACATGTCGCTCTCCCGCCGCTCGTTTCTCACCGCCGTGGGCGCCGCCGGCGCCGGCTCGCTCGCCGTCACGCGCTCGGCGCGCGCCCTCGACTGGATCACGGCGCGGGGGCATGAAGCCACGCTCGGCGGCGGTGCCCGCGTTGCAGCCGCGGGCGGGGAGCTCATCAAGCTCGATTCCAACGAGAACCCGCATGGCCCGGCGGCCGACGCCATCGATGCCATCATGCGCATGTTCTCCGAGGCGTCGCGCTACCCCGACGCACACGAGGAGGCGCTGCAGGCCGCCATCGCCGCGCACCACAAGGTGAGCGTCGACTCGGTGATACTCGGCTGCGGCTCGACCGAGATTCTGGCGATGGCCACACAGGCGCTCACCTCGCCGTCGCGCCGCCTCCTCACCGTCGCCCCCACCTTCGAGACGCCGCGCGACGTGGCCCAGCGCAACAACGTCCCGATGCAGGCGATCGACGTGGACGGGAGCCTCCGCATCGACCTCCAGGCGATATACGAGCTCTGCCGGGATGCGGGGCTCCTCTTCATCTGTAATCCGAACAACCCGACCGGGACGCTGCACGGGATCGGCGACCTCACGCACTTCGCAAGGCAGGTGAACAAGCGATCCCCCGAGAGCTACCTCCTGATCGATGAGGCGTACTTCGAGTACGCGGACGATCCCACGTACGGAACGGCGATCCCCCTGGCCGTCCAGAACCCGCGAGTCATCGTCAGCCGCACCTTCTCCAAGGTCTAC
>DAIESF010000186.1 GCA_027346425.1 Gemmatimonadota bacterium
GAGTTAACGCCCCCACTATCCTACGTGTCTCGCGCAAAAATCGTGGGGAAGTCGCTGACGTAGCTCAGTTGGTAGAGCTCCTGATTTGTAATCAGGCGGTCGCGAGTTCGAGTCTCGCCGTCAGCTTGCACGGGGCAGGGGCGGCGGGGCGGTCGTGGGGGTCGGGCGGCGCCGGCGGTGGTGTGGGAAGTCGTTAGGTGGGGTACCCAAGTGGCCAACGGGAGCAGACTGTAAATCTGCCGGCGTACGCCTTCGAAGGTTCGAATCCTTCCCCCACCATTTGGCTACAGCGTTGGGTTCGTTAGGCAGGGCACAATGCGGGAGTAGCTCAGTTGGTAGAGCGCGAGCCTTCCAAGCTTGAGGTCGCGGGTTCGAGCCCCGTCTCCCGCTCTGTAGGTGTGGCAGGACCGGCGGGCACCGTACCGGCTCGCGGCGCAGGACGATGGTTGGCGGATGGTGCACGCCCAAGTGGCACGGCACGACGCAGCACGAGGTTGCACGCGTAGCTCAGTCGGTAGAGCACACCCTTGGTAAGGGTGAGGTCACCGGTTCAATCCCGGTCGCGTGCTTGGAGCCGTTCGGTGGCAGGCTCCGGCAGTCGGTGGTGGCAGTCGAAGGTGCAGGGCAGCAGTGCAATTTCGTCGAGTGATGAGACTCGCGCCGATCCCCCTGTGGCGCCGTGTGCTCGTCTTCTCGTCTTCTCGTCTTCTCGTCTTCTGGTGTTCCATGCCTCGCGACAAGATCATTCTCGCCTGCGGCGAGTGTAAGAACCGGAACTACTTCACCACCAAGAACAAGCGCACGCATCCCGAGCGCGTGGAATGGAAGAAGTATTGCCCGCGCTGCAACAAGCATCAGACGCACAAGGAAACGAAGTAGCCGTGACTACCCAAGCTGCTAGTGCGAACTGGATGCAGCGCCTCGTCGCGTTCTACAATGACGTGATGGCGGAAATGCGGAAGGTGACGTGGCCCGACATCCCCCAGGTGCGACAGCTGTCGATCGGGGTGATCATCCTGTCGCTCTTCATCGGCGGGCTCATCGCGCTGATGGATGTCATCCTGCAGCAGGTGCTCGTGCGCTGGATCCCCTCGCTGTTCGGGGGTTAAGCCGTGGAGCACCGCTGGTACGCCATCCAGACGACGGCCGGACACGAGAACAAGGTCAAGTCGCTCATCCAGCGGAAGATCGAGCAGGATCCCCGCGCTCCGGAGGAGCGGCTGATCCGTCAGGCGCTCGTCCCGACGCAGGAAGTCGTGGAAATCAAGAACGGCAAGAAGGTTACCGTCGAGCGCAAGCTGTACCCCGGCTACGTGCTCGTCGAGATGCTCTGGAACCAGGAGACGTCCCACATCATCAACGGGATCCAGGGCGTCATCAAGTTCGTGCAGCACGGGTTGGGTGGCTCGACCAAGGAGCCGATGGCACTGCGGCAGGAGGAGGTCAAGCGCCTGCTGGGGATCGCCGAGGAAGTCGAGGAAGTCGCGCCGCGCGAGGAGATCCCGTTCCTCGTCGGCCAAGCGGTCGCCATCACCGAGGGACCGTTCACCGATTTCAACGGGACGGTCGAGGAAGTGATGACCGACAAGGGGAAGGTGCGCGTGATGGTCTCACTCTTCGGGCGCCCCACCTCCGTCGAACTCGACTACTTGCAGCTGAAGGCGTACTGAGCACGGCTCCACCAACGGATACACCAGGCAGGGCAAGACGCCGGGGGATCGGCGAAGGCGTGAGGGAACTGCAGCGCCTTTGGTCGACACGATCCCGGTGCGGATACGCCAGAGCACGGGCAACCGTCCCTCGGCGATCGATGCAGTCACCGGCCCTTGCGCGGGGCGGCCGCTGAGCGGCGAGTAGCGCACCGTCGGAAACCACGACGACGTGAAATACACGGTGGGAGTCTGGGCGCGCTCGATGGTTCGTATCACGTGCATCGCGCGCTCGCACGCAGAGGAGACCAATGGCAAAGAAGGTCAGCGGGTTCGTCAAGCTCCAGATCCCCGCGGGGCGCGCGAATCCGGCTCCTCCGGTGGGTACGGCTCTCGGCCCCCAGGGGATCAACATCATGATGTTCTGCAAAGAGTTCAACGCTCGGACGCAGGACCGTGACGGCTTGATCCTCCCTGTCGAGATCACGATCTACTCGGACAAGTCGTTCACCTTCATCCTCAAGACGCCGCCTGCGGCGATCCTGATCAAGAAGGAGCTCGGACTGGAAAAGGGGTCGGGTCAGCCCAACCGCGTGAAGGTCGGGACGATCAGCAAGGCGCAGGTCAAGAAGATTGCCGAAGTGAAGATGCCGGACCTGAACTGTGACTCGATCGAGTCCGCGATGTCGATGGTGGCAGGCGCGGCGCGCTCGATGGGTGTCGAGGTGAAGGACTGATGCAGACTCACGGCAAGAATTTCACGAACGCCTCCAAGAAGCGTGATGCCGCCCTGTCTTATCAGGTGCGGCAGGCGCTCGAGCTCGTGAAGAGTTCGGCGTTCGCCAAGTTCGATGAAACCGTCGAAGTCGCCGTCCGCCTGGGCGTCGATCCGCGTCACGCCGATCAGGTCGTGCGCGGGACGGTTGTCCTCCCGGCCGGAACCGGTAAGACGGTTCGCGTCCTCGTCATCGCCGTCGGTGAGAAGGCGCGCGAGGCCGAGGAAGCCGGGGCCGATTTCGTGGGGGTCGAGAACCTCCAGAAGATCAAGGACGGCTGGCTCGATTTCGACGTCATGATCGCAACCCCCGACCAGATGGGGCAGGTCGGCCAGCTGGGGCGCGTGCTCGGCCCCCGCGGCCTGATGCCGAACCCGAAGGCCGGGACGGTCACGATGAACGTGGGTCAGGCGGTCCGCGAGTCCAAGGCGGGGAAGATCGAGTTCCGCGTGGACAAGGGCGGCAACGTGCACGCGGCCATCGGCAAGGTGTCGTTTGGGCTCGAGGCGCTCGAGACCAACTTCACCGCCTTCATGGACCAGATCGTCCGCTCGAAGCCGGCAGCGGCCAAGGGCGTGTACGTGAAGAACGTCTCGGTCTCCAGCACCATGGGCCCCGGCGTTCGCGTGGACACCACTCCGTACCGGGGTTAACGAGCGATGAAGAGATCCGACAAGGAACAGCTCGTTAGCGAGCTCACCGACAAGATGAAGGGCGCGACCGCGCTCTACTTCACCGACTTCACGGGACTCAACGTGAAGCGGATGACCGAGCTGCGCCGCCGCCTTCGCAAGGCCGGCGTCGAGTACGTCGTCATCAAGAACACCCTCGCGCTGCGGGCCGTGAACGAGAGCGGCCTCACCGGAAGCCGCCTCAAGGGGCCGACGGGCGTGGTGGTGGCCAAGGATGGGGTCAGCGCCGCCAAGGTGCTGGTCGACTTCGCCAAGGAGAACGACCAGAAGCCGGTCATGAAGGGCGGCCTCTTCGAAGGGAATGCGGTCGACGAAGCGACGATCAAGAAGCTCGCGACCCTCCCGACGCGCGAGGAAGCGCTGTCGCAGTTCGTCAGCGCGCTGAACAGCGTCCTGATGATGTTCGCCCTCGCCCTCGAGGCGAGAAAGACGCAGGTGGAGAACGCGTAACGCCCAGGTGACTCCCGAGACGGGAGACGTGAGACGGACGACGGGACACCGGCCCGCGCCGCCCACGGCTCATCGCGCTCTGGTCACCGTGGAATTGTGAATCAACAATCCCAGGATCACCTGGGTCCTACACGGAGAAAACAACAATGCCTACGACCCTGAGCAAGGACGAGATTCTCGACGCGATCGGCGGGATGTCGGTCATCGAGCTCGCCGACCTCATCGAAGCCTTCAAGTCGAAGTTCAACGTGACCATCGCGGCCGTCGCCGCCGGTGGCGCGGGTGGTGCGGCCGCTGCCGCCCCGGCCGCCGAGGAGCAGACGGAGTTCGCCGTCATCCTCAAGGAAGCTGGTGCCAAGAAGATCCAGGTCATCAAGGTCGTCCGCGAGCTGACGGGCCTCGGCCTGAAGGAAGCGAAGGACGTCGTCGACGGCGCGCCGAAGGAAATCAAGGCCGGCGTGTCCAAGGACGAAGCCGCCCAGATCAAGGCGAAGCTGGAAGCCGAAGGCGCGGTGGTGGAGGTCAAGTAGGACGTCGAGACGAGGGACGGGAGACGCGAGTGCGGCGGCCATTCGGCCGCCGCCATTCCCGAAGCCCGAGGGTGTGGCGAGCCGCGATGCGGCCCGCACTCCCGACTCCCGTCTCCCGGCCCTACTCCTCCAGCCCCATCGCCGCTCAGTGACTCAAGTCCATAGCACCACTGCTGGTCCCAATCCGTCCGCCTCTCTCCCGCTCGCGCCAACTGCGGCGCGCTCGGGGGCGGGGCCGTTTTCGCCTGCGCGCGGGTGAAAGATGCCTGAACTGATGAAGCAGATCACATTCGGTAAGCTCGACGAAGGAATGGGGATGCCCCATCTCCTCGACATCCAGACACGGGCGTTCGAGACGCTCTTGCAGCTGGATGCGGCCTCGCATGACCGCGAGGACATTGGCCTCGAGCGGGTCTTCAAGGATCTCTTCCCCATCGCCGACGTCCACGAGAACTTCTCGCTGGAGTTCGTCAAGTACAACCTGGGCGAACCGAAGTACTCCGTCGAGGAGTGCATCGAGCGAGACATGACCTTCTCGGCGCCGCTCAAGGCGACGCTGCGACTGGTCATCAACGAGGATGTCAACGGCGTCAAGCGCCCGCGCAACATCATCGAGAAGGAAGTCTACCTCGGCGAGTTGCCGCTCCTCACCGACCTCGGCACGTTCGTCATCAACGGTGCCGAGCGCGTCATCGTGAGCCAGCTGCACCGCTCGCCGGGCGTGGTGTTCGAGGAGTCGACGCACCCCAACGGGCAGCGCCTCATCTCGTCGCGCATCATCCCGTTCCGCGGCTCGTGGGTCGAGTTCACCGTCGATATCCACGACGTGATCTACGTCCACATCGACAAGAAGAAGAAGTTCCCGGCCACCGCCCTGCTGCGCGCCTTTGGCTATGGCGCCAACTCGGACATCCTCCGGCTCTTCTTCGCCGTCCGCGACCTCGACCTCACCAAGAAGCGTGAAGGACGCGCCGAGACGCGTGAGGTGCTGGGCGCGATCCTCGCCGAGGACGTCACCCTGGCTGGCGAAGAGGCCGCCCCGGATGCCCCCAAGCTGAAGACGAAGAAGGCCCGCGCACTCGCCGAGCGCGCCGCGGCCGACCTCCTCGTCCGCGAGGGCGACGAGCTGACCGAGGAGATCTTCAACCGCCTCGTGCGTCAGGGGATCAAGACCGTCAAGGTCTTCTCCTCCTACATGATGGTCGACCTGCGCGACGAACTCGACGCCATCGAGCGCGGCGAGCGTCCGGCGCCACGCGTCCTGTCGCACGACGTCGTCGACCCGGAGACGGGCGAGGTGGTCGCCGACGCCGGCTCCCCGCTCAAGGAGACGCTGATCAAGCGCATCCGGAAGGCCGACATCGTCAAGGTGCAGGTCTTCGTCCCCTCGGGGCGCGCCGAGTCGGCGCTGATCAAGAACACGATCACCAAGGACCCCACCGACCCGAAGCACATCACCCCCGAGGAGCGCAAGAAGCAGGGATGGGGGAACGATCCGGAGGCGGGTGAGGGGAAGGCGCTCAACTCGATCTACACGCTGCTCCGTCCGGGAGACGCGCCGAACAAGGAGACCGCGAAGCAGGCGCTGGAGCGCCTCTTCTTCTCCCCCAAGCGCTACGACCTCGGGCGTGTGGGGCGCTACAAGATCAATCAGCGCCTCGGCCTCAAGGAGACGGCGAGCACCACGGTGCTCACCAAGGACGACTTCGTCGCCATCGTGCGCTACCTCGTCGAGCTGCATGAGGGACGCGGGCACGTCGACGACATCGACCACCTCGGGAACCGCCGCATCCGCTCGGTGGGTGAGCTCATCGCCAACCAGTTCTCGGTCGGTCTCTCCCGCATGGCGCGTCTGGTCAAGGAGCGCATGTCGATCAACACCGACCCGGAGAAGATCTCGCTCGACGACTTGGTCAACGCGCGGACGGTGTCGGCGGTGATCCAGGCGTTCTTCGGCTCGTCGCAGCTGTCGCAGTTCATGGACCAGACGAACCCGCTGGCCGAGTTGACGCACAAGCGGCGCCTGTCGGCGTTGGGCCCTGGCGGCCTCACGCGCGAGCGTGCCGGCTTCGAGGTGCGCGACGTGCACTACTCGCAGTACGGGCGCATGTGCCCCATCGAAACGCCGGAAGGGCCGAACATCGGACTCATCACGTCGCTGGCCTGCTTCGCGCGGGTCAACGACCTCGGTTTCGTGGAGACGCCGTATCGCGTCGTGAAGAACGGCAAGGTGACCGATGAACTCGCGTGGCTCGACGCCAACCGCGAGGAGGACACGGTCATCGCCCAGGCGAACGCCAAGCTCAACGAGGACGGCACCTTCGTCGACGAGCTGGTGCTCTGCCGCCAGCGCGGCGACTTCCCCGTCGTCTCGCCGGACCGCATCGATTTCATGGACGTGGCGCCGGAGCAGCTGGTGTCGATCGCTGCGGCGATCATCCCCTTCCTCGAGCACGACGACGCCAACCGCGCGTTGATGGGCTCGAACATGCAGCGCCAGGCCGTCCCGCTCCTCAACCCGCAGACCCCGCTGGTGGGGACCGGTCTCGAGGCCAAGGTGGCCCGCGATTCGGGGGCAGTGGTCATCGCCCGCCGGTCGGGTGTCGTGACTCGTGTCACCGCCGACGAGATCATCGTCGACGCCGGGCCGGCGGAGCGCGCCCGCACGAGCGACGACAAGCCGCTCACCCGCCTCACGCAGCAGGATCGCTACAAGATCAAGAAGTACTGGCGCACCAACCAGGACACGGCGATCAACCAGCGCCCGATCGTCCGCCTTGGCCAGAAGGTCAAGGCCGGGGACGTGCTGGCCGACGGCGCGGCCACCGAGCTCGGGCAGCTCGCGTTGGGCTCGAACGTCCTGGTCGCCTTCATGCCGTGGTACGGGCACAACTTCGAGGACGCCATCGTCCTGTCCGAGCGCCTGGTCAAGGACGACGTCTATTCGTCGATCCACATCCAGGAGCTCGAACTCCACGTTCGTGACACCAAGCGCGGGCAGGAAGAGATCACGCGTGAAATCCCGAACGTCGCCGAGGAGTCGCTGGTCGACCTCGACGAGCGCGGCATTGTGCGCATCGGCGCCCACGTGAAGCCGGGCGACATCCTCGTCGGCAAGATCACGCCGAAGGGCGAGACCGAACTCTCCCCCGAGGAGAAGCTGCTGACGGCGATCTTCGGCGAGAAGGCCAAGGACGTGAAGGACTCATCGCTCAAGGTCTCGCCGGGAATGGAAGGCGTGGTCATCGACGTGAAGATCTTCTCGCGCATCGAGGACCAGGTGGTCGAGAAGGATCGCGGTGAGCGCATTGGTGAAGTGCGCCGCCTCGAGGGCGAGGAGAAGGTGCGGGTCAACGAGGTACGCGACGAGGAGCTCAAGGTCCTGCTCGAAGGGCAGACCGTGGCGCTCGCGCTCAAGGCCGGGACGGTGGAGGAGGGGATCACCACCGGGACGGTGTTGACGAAGGAGATCCTCCGGGACCTTCGCTTCGCGCAGCTCGACCTCAAGACCTTCCGCGTCGAGAACAAGAAGATCAACGACCGGATGCGCGAGATCATCGACGCGGCCAACGAGGAGAAGGCCAAGCTCGAGGAGAAGGCCGAAGAGCGCATCGACCGCATCCTGCAGCCGGACGAGCTCCCCCCGG
>DAIESF010000261.1 GCA_027346425.1 Gemmatimonadota bacterium
GACGAGAACTTCCTCAACGGTTTCATGCGCAACGAGAACGATGCGCGCGCGTGGATGCTCCTCAAGCATCTGCAGGCCTGGCGGCGCTTCAACGACTCCACCGGCTCACCCCTCCAGGGAAAGGTGGACTTGACGCGGATCGCCCTGATGGGGCACTCGCGCGGAGGTGAGGCGGTGGCGGTGGCGGGGGCCTTCAACCGGCTTTCCCGGTATCCCGATGATGCGACTGTCAAGTTCGACTTCAACTTCGACATCAAGTCGCTGGTGGCCATTGCCCCCGTCGACGGGCAGTACCGTCCCGCCGAGAAGCCCACGCCGCTCACGAACTACAACTATCTCCTGATACATGGTTCCCACGACGGCGACGTCTCGTCGTTCTCGGGGCTGTCGCAGTACGAGCGCCTCCGTTTCACCGATGGCGGGGAGTGGTTCAAGTCGGCGTTCTACGTCTATCGCGCCAACCACGGACAGTGGAACACCGTCTGGGGGAACCTGGACGGCGGGGAGCGCAGCGCGCGCTACCTCGACGTCCGTGGGCTCCTCTCTCCCGAGCAGCAGCGCCGCTTCGCCGAGGTGACCATCACGGCCTTTCTCGAGGCCACGCTGCGCGGCAAGCGAGAGTACCTCCCGCTCTTCCGGGATCATCGCGTGGCAGGAGGGTGGCTCCCGAAGACCATGTACATCACCCGCTTCCAGGAATCGACCTTTCGCGCCGCCGCCGACTTCGAGGAGGACGTCGACGTGACCAGCGGGAGCGTGCGTGGCGTCTCTCTGCGTGGCGATTCCCTGGCGACCTGGAAGGAGACGGTGATCCCCTTCCGCTGGCGGGGGAGCAACCAGGGGCACAACGCGGTGACGCTGGGGTGGAACCGTCGCATCGCCGGAGACGACACCACGACGCGCGGCCAGCCGGCGTCGTACGCGATGTCGTTAGGCGATTCGCTGCGGGGGGCATGGGGCATCGACGGGGCGAGCACCCTCGTCTTCTCGCTCGCGCCCACCGATGCCAGGCCGGGGCCACGACAACCGGCCAAGGATTCCACGAAGCAGGGCGACTCCACGCGGCGGGGGACGGCGAAGCCCAAGCGGAAGCCGGACGCGAAGGTCTCCTCCGACACGACGCCGGTCGATCTGAGCATCGAAGCGGTCGATGCCGACGGTCGCACGGCGCGCGTTGCACTCTCGGCCTATGGCGTGCCGCGGCGCCCGCTCGAGTCGTTCGTGTATCGCCGCGCCGGACGCGACAAGCAGCGCTTCGCCACGACATACGAGATTGTCCTGCAGACGTACACCATCCCGCTCGCCGACTTCGCGCGCGCGACCCCCGGCTTCGACCCATCTCGCCTGGCCACCGTGCGATGGCGCTTCGACCTCACCGACGCCGGGACCGTCATCCTCGACAACATCGGTTTTGCACGCATGTCGCCGGACTTCATGATCCCAGCTGCGGGAGGCGCGCGATGATCCCCGGAGACACTCGGCGACACCGCGCGCGCGTTGTCGGCGCGCGCGCTGCAGGCGCGCGCGGTCGCGCGTTCGCCGTCGTCGCGGCGCTCGCGCTGTCGGCCGCGCCGTCGCAGGCGCAACGCGAGCGCTACGCGCCACTCATCCTGCAACTCCCCGTGAGTGCTCGGGCCGTGGCCATGGGCGGAGTGTCGATGGGGATGCGCGACGTGGATGCCGCCTTCGGCAACCCGGCGCTCGCCGGCGGCAACAACACGCTCTCCGTCAGCGGCGCCCGCTATTCGAGCGGGGCCTCGACCGGGCACCTGGCCACGGCGATGAATGTCGGACCGCTCGGCGTCGCCGTCGGCGTGCAGCTGCTCGACGCCCGCACGCGGTTTGCCGATTTCCCGGCCCGCAGCGACGTGCTGACCGACGAGGGGGTGCGGAGCACTGCCAGCCTGGGGGCCGACGTCGCGACGTCGTTCGCCTGGAAGGGCATGCGCTGGGGAGGAACGGTGCGCTACGTCGAGGAGCGATTCTCCAATGTCCGCGCGACCTCCGTAGCATTCGACGTTGGCGCCTCGCGCAACTACTTCAACGGCGCCGTTACCGCCGGCGTCGCCCTCCAGCACCTGGGGCGTGACCTGCAGGTCGGAACGCGCCGGGCCCAACTCCCGGCGCGTGCGTCGTTAGGCGCGACGATGGGCGGGTACGCACTCTCCCGCTGGCTCGACCTGGGGGCGTCGGCCAACGTCGCCGTGCGCCGCGACGGACGGGCCGTCCCCGCGGCGGGGGGCGAAATCACTTATGTCCCGATCGAGGGGGTCTCGATCGCCTTCCGGGGCGGGGCGCGATCGCCGGAACTCAAGGCGGAGCGCCCCCTCACCGCCGGACTCGGCCTCTCATTCGACCGCCTGTCGCTGGACTACGGCTGGGAAGACATGCGCTGGAAGGGCGGCGCCCACCACCTCACCGTGCGCCTGCGGTAGCGACGGCGGCGTCCGGACGGCACCACGTGGCCCGGATGGGGGAGGTTTCCCTTCCGTGTGGGGCGCCCCCGTCCTCAACTCCTCGTTGTTTGCGCGCGCGGCCAGCGGTTAGCTTTGAGCCCTCCCCCCCCAATTGGGCGGGGGACTCCTCATGCCGCTCCTGTCATGTCCGATACATCGCGCATTCCCGTCATCGTCGGCGCCGCGCGGACGCCGATCGGCAAGTACCTCGGCGCGCTGGCCACGCTCAGCGCCCCCGAACTGGGTGGGATCGCCATCCGCGAAGCGCTGACGCGCGCCGGCGTACCCGGTGACCAGGTCAACGAAGTCATCATGGGGCACGTGCTCCAGGGCGGAACCGGTCAGGCGCCCGCTCGCCAGGCGCTGCTCCGCTCGGGGATCCCGTCGTCGGTGTCGGCGGTGACGATCAACAAGGTGTGCGGTTCGGGGATCAAGTCAGTGATGCTTGCCGCGCAGTCCATCAAGGCCGGGGACAACCAGGTTGTGGTGGCGGGGGGACAGGAGTCGATGTCCAACGCTCCGCACTACCTCTACAACTACCGGGGCGGGGTCAAGATCGGCGACCAGGCGCTGGTCGACGGGATGATCAAGGACGGCCTCTGGTGCGCCTTCTGCGACACGCACATGGGCGGTCACGCCGAGTACACCGCGAAGAAGGCGGCGATCACCCGGCAGCGACAGGACGAGTTTGCCGTGCAGTCGCACCGGAAGGCAGCGGCGGCCCAGGAGGCGGGGAAGTTCGCCGCCGAGATCGTCCCGGTGGAGATTCCGGGGCGGAAGGGGCCGACGGTGGTGAGCGCTGACGAAGGGCCGCGGAAGGATTCGACGGTCGAATCGTTAGGCAAGCTGCGCCCGGCTTTCCCGTCGCCCGACGCGGGTGAACTCACCGTGACGGCAGGAAATGCGTCGACGCTCAACGACGGTGGCGCGGCCGTGGTGGTGACCTCGGAGGCCTTCGCCCGGGCCAACGGGTTCCCGATCCTCGCGCGCATCGACGCCTACGCGACCGGTGCCGTCGACCCGAAGGAGCTCTTCTTTGCGCCGGTCAACGCCGTGGGGAACCTGATGAAGAAACAGGGGACCACGATCAACGATTATGACCTGATCGAGGCCAACGAGGCCTTCGCCTCGCAGGCGTTGGCCGATGGCGACGCGCTGGGGTGGGATTGGGACCGCGTGAACGTGAACGGCGGTGCGATCGCGCTCGGG
>DAIESF010000250.1 GCA_027346425.1 Gemmatimonadota bacterium
CCGGGGCGGCGTTCGCCGACGACTTGCTGGACGTGACCCGCAACAACTTCCTGTGTGCGGTGCATCGGGAGGGGGAGCTGTTCGGGATTGCCGCTGCCGACGTCTCGACGGGGGCGTTCCACCTGGTGCTGGCGCCGGCCAGCGACGCCGGGGCGGCACTGGCGCGCTTTGCCCCGCGCGAGGTGTTGGTGGCGCGGGGGACGGCGCTGGTGGGGGCGGCGGCGGAACTGCAGGCCGACGGGGCGCTGGTGACCGAGCGCGACGGGTGGGAGTTCGACCCCGCGGTGGCGCGCGACGAGCTGGCGCGGCACTTCGGGGTGCACTCGCTGGAGGGACTCGGCGTCGGTCCCGACGCGGGGGCGGCGGTGGGGGCCGGAGGGGCGCTGCTGCGTTACGTGCGCGAGTTGCAGCCGGCGGGGATTCCGCACCTCACGCGCCCGGTGCTCGAGCGCGCCGGCGGGGTCATGCCGCTCGACGAGATGACTCGGCGCAATCTCGAGTTAGTCGAGTCGTTGCGCGGCGAGAGTGACCATCCCAATGGACGCGCCTCGGCCGAGCGGGCGGGGACGCTGCTGGGGGTCTTCGACCGGACGCAGACCCCGATGGGGGCGCGCCTGCTGCGGCAGTGGCTGCTGGCGCCGCTGCTGGATCGCGAGGCCATCGACCAACGCCTGGACGCGGTGGGGGCACTGGTGCACGACAGCCTGGCGCGCGGGGCCCTGCGTGGGGCGCTGGACGGGGTGCGGGACGTGGAGCGGCTGGCGAGCAAGGTCGCGGCGGCGCGGGCGACGCCGCGCGAGTTGGGGGCGTTAGGCAGCTCGCTGGCGCAGCTCCCGCGGGTGGCGGCGGCGATCGCGCACCTGGGGGACTACGGCGTGCTGGGGACCATCGCCGCGGGGTGGGACGCGTGTGCCGACCTGGCCGAAGCGATCAGCCGCACGCTGGTGGAGCGCCCGCCGGTGGCGATTGGCGACGAGGATGCGATCCGGAGCGGAGTCGATGCGTCGCTCGACGAGCTGCGGGCGCTGCGCGACGGCGGACGCGATGCGATCGCCAACATCCAGGCGGCGGAGCGCACGCGCACCGGGATTGCCTCGCTCAAGGTGGGATACAACCGGGTGTTCGGCTATTTCATCGAGATCACCAACGCCAACAAGCACCTGATCCCCGAGGACTACCAGCGGCGGCAGACGCTGACCGGAGCCGAGCGCTACGTGACGCCGGCGCTCAAGGAGTACGAGGAGAGGGTGTTGACGGCGACCGAGCGGATCGAGAGCCGCGAGCGGGAGCTGTTCGAGGGGGTTCGCGCGCACGTGGGTGGGGCGATCCGCCGGCTGCAAGCATCGGCGGCGCTGGTGGCGCAGCTGGACGTGCTGGGAACGCTGGCCGAGGTGGCGGCGACGGAGCGTTACGTGCGTCCGGAGATCACGGACGACTTCGACCTCGAGATCATCGGAGGGCGCCATCCGGTGGTGGAGCGGATGATGCCGCGCGACAAGTTCATCCCCAACGATGTGCAACTGACCGAGGAGGCCCGGATGATCATCCTGACCGGGCCGAACATGGCGGGGAAGTCGACCATCCTGCGGCAGATCGGGTTGATCGTGCTGATTGCGCAGGTGGGGTCGTTCGTGCCGGCGACGCGGGCGCGGGTCGGGATCGTGGACCGGATCTTCACGCGGGTGGGGGCGAGCGACAACCTGGTGCGGGGGCAGTCGACGTTCATGGTGGAGATGGCGGAAACGAGCGCCATCCTGCATACGGCGACGCGGCGCAGCTTGGTGCTGCTGGACGAGATCGGGCGCGGGACGTCGACGTACGACGGGGTGTCGATCGCCTGGGCGGTGAGCGAGCACCTGCACGACCGGACGGGGGCGAAGACGGTCTTCGCCACGCACTACCATGAACTGACGCAGCTGAGTGACGAATTAGGAGCAGTTCGCAACTTTAACGTCGCCGTCCGCGAGGTCGGGGAGCAGGTGCTCTTCCTGCACCGGTTGCAGCCGGGCGGGGCGGACCGGTCGTATGGGATCGAGGTCGGGCGGCTGGCGGGGTTGCCGGAGGCGGTCATCGGGCGAGCCCGGGAAGTCCTGGCGTTGCTCGAGGGGGAGCAGCTGGTGGAGGGGCTGGCGCAACACCAGGCGGGAGACGGGAGGCGGGAGACGGGCGTGGCGACGCGCGGTTCGCGCGCGACACCGCAGCTTTCGCTCTTCGCGGTCGAGCCGCATCCGGCGGTGCTCCGGCTCAAGACACTGGATGCGAACCAGATAACACCGCTCGAGGCGCTGCGCGTGCTGGACGAACTGGCGCGCATGGCGCGCGAGGGGTAGCGGGGGCGGGTAGATTGCGTGGCATGTCCCCTTGTTTCCGCTCCACAGGTCGCGGGTGGTGGATGGCCGTGATGGCTCTCCTTGTCGCGGGGTGCTCGCGCGGCGATGCGCGGCGATACGGGGGGGCCGTGGTTGCCGATTCGCTCCCGGTGTTCATCGGCGACTCGCTCCCGTTCCGCTATCCAGCGGGGCCCTTCGTGCAGGGGATCCAGGACAACGTGACGTTGCGGCTGTACCTGGACGAGATGGGACGTCCGGTCCCGGAGTCGACGCGGATCCAGGAGCATGCGGTCGAGCCGCAGTTCGACTCATCGGCGCTCAAGGGGGCGCATGAGCTGGTCTTCCGGCCGGCGATGAAGGACGGGAAGGCAATCCCGTACGAAATTCTCTTCCCCATCAAGTTCCGCGTTCCCGGCGGCCCGCCGATGCCCGGCGACGCACCGGCCATCGTGCCGAAGCGTTAGGCTGCCACGTGTCGCACGTTCCTCACCACCCGCCTCGTCGAGCGTCATGACCGATACCCTGGCCCAGCTTTCCGCCCGCGTCCCCCGCAACCGGCAGCCCTACGAGTCGGTGCTGGAGACGATCGGCTGGACGCCCCTCATCCGGCTCACCCGTGTGACGCGCGGCATACGCACGCCGGTGTACGGAAAGGCGGAGTTCTTCAATCCCGGGGGCTCGGTGAAGGACCGCATCGGGCTTCCGATCATCGAGCAGGCGGAGCGCGACGGAAAGCTCAAGCCTGGTGGGGTGATCGTGGAGGGGACGAGCGGAAACACCGGGATCGGGCTGGCGATCGCCGCGGCGCTCAAGGGGTACCGGTGCATCTTCACGATGCCGGACAAGATGTCGCAGGAGAAGGTGCGGCTGCTGAAGGCCTTTGGGGCCGAGGTCATCATCACCCCGACGGCGGTCCCGCCGGATCATCCGGACAACTACGTGATGATGGCCAAGCGGATTGCCGCCGAGACGCCGAATGCGGTGCTGGCCAACCAGTTCTACAACGACGCCAACCCGGCGGCGCACGAGGCGACGACGGGGCCGGAGCTGTGGGAGCAGACGGAGGGGCGGATCACACACTTCGTGGGAGCGGCCGGGACCGGGGGAACGCTGACCGGGGTGGGGCGCTATCTCAAGTCGAAGAACCCGAAGATCCAGATCATCGCCGGCGACCCGCAGGGGTCGATCCTCGCCGAGTACTGGCGGAGCCACGGGGCCAACAAGGTGGAGGGGGCGCCGTACAAGGTGGAGGGGATCGGCCAGGACAAGGTGCCGGGGACGCTCGACATGAGCGTGATCGATGAGTTCCAGACCGTCAGCGACAAGGACGCCTTTGCGATGGCGCGCCGGCTGACGCGTGAGGAAGGGCTGTTCGTGGGGGGGTCGGCGGGGCTGATTGCGCACGCGGCGCTCAACGTGGCGCGCCGCATCAACGACCCGGACGCGCTGGTCGTGACGTTCCTGTGCGACACGGGGGAGCGCTACCTCTCCAAGCTGTACAGCGACGAGTGGATGCGGGAGAACCAGCTGCTCGAGGCCGACAAGGCGACGATCGCCCAGGTGATCAACGTGAAGCCGGGGGGGGTGCCGGTGATGGTGAGCACCGCGCCCGGGGCCCCGGTGCGGCAAGCGTTGCGGCTGATGACGCTGCACGACATCTCGCAGCTTCCGGTCATGGACGGGGCGGTGTGCGTGGGGTCGGTGACCGAGCACACGCTGGCGGCTCGGGCGCTGGAGAACCCCAAACTGCTCGATGCAACGGTTGGCGACGCGATGGACCCCCCGTTCCCGATCATCGACGTGAACACCCCGGCCGACAACGTGGCCAAGCTCCTCTCCAAGACCAACCCGGCGGTCCTCGTGCAGTCCCACGGTCAGGTGCAAGGGATCGTGACGCGGGGCGACCTGCTGCAGTTCCTGATGGCGAGATGACTCACGACGGACGGGAGACGGCGGACGGAAGACCGGAGGTGCTACCGTGCGCGTGACGGTCCTCATGGGGGGGACTTCGTCGGAGCGGGACGTGTCGCTGGCCTCCGGGCTGCGGGTGACGCAGGCGTTGCGCACGCGCGGGTACGAGGTGGTCGCGGTCGATACGGCGCGCGGGGTGCTCTCGGCGGGGGATGAACAGGCGATGCTCGAAGGGGGGCGGGTGGTGAAGACAGTGCCGCCCGATGTGCAGGCGCTGGCGCGGATGAATCGCGCGCTCCCGGCGACGCTCGATCACCTCGTGGACACCGACGTGATCTTCCTCGCGTTACATGGTGGGACGGGGGAGGACGGGACGATCCAGGCTCTGCTCGACCTGACGGGGATCCCGTACACGGGGAGCGGTCACCTGGCGAGCGCGCTTGCGATGGACAAGGACCTGTCAAAGCGCCTGTTCCGGAGCGCGGGGGTGCCGACGGCAGACTGGCTGATGGCGCCGGCGACGGCCGACGAGGTCGAGCGGGCCCTCGAGTTCCCGGTGATCGTCAAGCCGAGCAAGCAGGGATCGACCGTGGGGCTATCGCTGGTGCGCGACCCGGCGCTGCTGCAGGAGGCGATCGCCGAGGCGTTCAAGCACGACGATGAGGTGATGATCGAGGCGTTCGTCCCAGGGCGGGAGTTGACGGTCGGGATCCTCGGTGGTGAAGCGCTCCCGGTGGGGGAGATCATCCCGGTGAAGGAGTTGTACGACTACGAGTGCAAGTACACGCCGGGAATGGCGAAGGAGATCTTCCCGGCCGACCTTACGGCGGCGCAGACGGTGGAGGTGCAGCATCTGGCGAAGCGCGCCTTCGATGCGCTCAAGCTGAGCGGATGTGCGCGCATCGACTTCCGGATGACGCCTGCGGGTGATTTCTTCTGCCTCGAAGCGAACACCTTGCCGGGAATGACGGAGACGAGCCTGATTCCACAAGCTGCCGCGGCCGCGGGGGTGTCGTTTCCCGCGTTGTGCGACCGCATCGCGCAGTTGGCGTTCACTACGAGGTCACGATAGATGGGAAGCAGCCCCGTCCTTGCCGCCGCGCTCGCTGGCGTACCGATCGGGATCCAGCGCCAGGGCGTGTGGGCGGGGCGACGGCAGCTGTTCATCCGCTTTGCCGGGGCCGCCGAGACGGCGACGATGTACACGGCGGAGGTGCTGGGACGCGAGGTGATGCGCGGCGTGAGTCGGTCGCCGGTGCACTCGATCTGCATTTCGGGGCGCGATGCGCTGGGGAATGCGGCGTTCCTGGAGGTGGCGCTGCGGGAGTTGGCGCTCACGACGCCGGTGATGCTGGACACCGATGGGCAGCGTCCTGAAGCGATTGCGGCACTTCATCCGTATCTACAACTGGTGCAGGTGTCGCTCGAGACGCCGGTGGCCGGCACCGCGCTGGAGCGAGCGATGGAGACGATTCGGGCCGCGGCCCGGGTGGGATGCGCGCACGCCGTGGCCATCGCGGGGACCGACGAGGCGAGTGACGCCGATTACTTACAGATCGTCGAAAAAGCGCACGCCGCCAGCTCGGGGGTCAGCATCGTGATCCATCCGGGGCCCGCGACCGAACGCGGGGTGATGGATCGGCGATGGAGCGTGCTGGTCGAGCACGCCATGGGACATCACCCCGACGTGCGGGTGGCGTTCAGGCTGAGCGGCCCGGCGACCATGCGATGAGAAAATCCCGGCGGCGACGCCGGGCAGGGAACGCGGACGGAACAGTTGCCCGTGCTCCGCGATAGATATAGCTGTAGAATCTCCCGTTCGCCGCGCCCGAATCGATGGACGTCACCTACACCGACGATACCGACTACCCACGCCTGACGAAAGCCGTGCAGTGGTTGATCGCGATCAACGTCGCGATCTTCTTCCTGCAGTTGACGGTCGTTGGTGCGCAGAACATGCTGCCGGCGCTGGGCTTCCGCGCCGACGGGTTGTCGCGTGCGTGGTGGACGATCATCACGTACATGTTCGTGCATGGCGGGTTCTGGCACCTCGCCCTGAACATGTACACGCTCTACCTGTTCGGACCGCGGGTGGAGCACTCGTGGAGCGCCGGGGAGTTCACCCGCTACTACCTCCTATGCGGATTGGGGGGGTGGTTCTTCCACCTGCTGTTCGCGCGCGATTCGCTCCTGATCGGGGCGTCGGCGGCGGTGCTGGGGGTGACACTTGCCTATGCGACGCGCTGGCCCGACGACGAGGTGTTCCTGTTCGGCGTACTACCGCTGAAGGTGAAGTGGATGGTTGCGCTGATGGTGGTGATCAACCTTGTGGGCGGGATGTCGGAGAGCCACGGCGGGGTCGCATATCTCGCGCACCTGGGGGGGCTGGCGGCGGGGTGGCTGTACCTGCGGACGTCGTCGGGGAGCGCTGGGCTCGACCGGTTCAAGCAGCGCGTGTCGCAGATTCCCGATCTGCCTGACGAGACGCCGCGCGCCATTCCCCGGTCGCTCCCCCGCGCGCGGGAGAAGGGGAACGAGATCGACGCGATCATCGCGCGGAGCAATGCCGCGGTCTCGCGTCGCCCCGCGTCGCAGGTTCCCCCGCTCGGCGCCAAGGGGGGGGCACGCATGAGCGACATCGACCTCGTGCTGGACAAGATCTCGCAGCAGGGGATGGAGAGTCTGACGACGGACGAGAAGAAGCTCCTGGAGGAGATGTCGCGCGAACTGCGGGACGGCGCCTGACGAGTCGCGCGCTAGGCATTCGCTGATCGTTCATCGATGCACGATGCAATACGGGTCGCCCCTGACAGGGCGACCCTTCGTACATGCGGGAACAGCGCCGCCAGCCGCATGGGGAAAAAAAGAGCCCCCCGGTTGTACCGGGGGGCGAGTGCCGTCGCGCCGTTCTCGCGTCGGCAACGGCCGGCGCGCAGAGCGCCAACCTGAAAAAGAAGGTACGGTTGTATTCCGTGCCTGTCCATAGTCCTGACGTGGCCATTCCTCACGAGGTCACAACGGTTGCGTCACAACCGTCAAGGCACTCCGGGGGACGACTCCTGTCGACGAGCGATTGATGAGACAATGCACATCTCATCACATGGCGCACGTGCGGCGGGTTCCGCCGGCAGTGCGCTCTGTGGTACTACCCCGAAACACGAGGGATGGCCACTTTTCGCGTCATGCCACAGCCTGAACTGCTGGAGACGTTTCCGAATCCGTATCCGG
Organism: Gemmatimonadota bacterium; assembly: GCA_027346425.1. GTDB lineage: Bacteria > Gemmatimonadota > Gemmatimonadetes > Gemmatimonadales > Gemmatimonadaceae > SCN-70-22. The sequence goes on from DAIESF010000250.1 coordinate 7,470, forward strand.
GGCGGAACTACGAGATCTTCATGACGACGCCGGAGTTTACGTCGCTCTGCCCCATCGGCGGAATCGAGACGGACGCGGCGGAGCTTGCCCTGCTCAAGGGTGGCGCGCCGGACTTCGCGACGATCAACATCACGTACATCCCGGACCAGGTCTGCCTCGAACTGAAGAGCCTGAAGCTGTATCTGTGGAGCTTCCGGAACGATGGGATCTTTTACGAGCGGGTGGTGAATCGCATTCTCGATGATCTCTCGTCGAGGGCGGCGCCGCGATGGATGCGTGTGGTCGGCGACTTCAACATCAGGGGCGGGCTCAAGTCGATCATCACGGCTGACTACGGTACACGGCCGACGCCATAACGTCGGCCGTGCCGTGCAACGAACGGCGTCGCCCCTATCGCGCGACGTCCTTCACGTCGAGCACGGTGATATCGCCGAGCTTGAGCGCCTCGATGCCGGCGCGCACCTTGGCGAGGTCGCCGACCACCACGACCGTCGCCTGATCCGGGGTGAGGTATTTCCGTGCCACGCGCTGGACGTCGGCGGCGGTGACACTCCGCACTTGCCTGGCGTACGCGGCGAGTTCGGCGAGGGGGAGGGCGAACAGCGCGAGTTGGGAGACTGAAGCGGCGACCTGTGACGTGCTCTCCAGCGACCCCGGGAGGGCAAGCTCGACGTAGGACTTCGCGCGCTGCAGTTCACCATGCGGGACGACCCGATCGCGGACGCCGCGTAGCTCCTTGAAGAACTCGACGAGCGACGAGTCGGTGACGTTGGTGCGCACGGACGCCGACGCGACAAAGGGGCCCGGGGCGCGGCGGAAGTTGAAGCGCGAGCGGGCACCGTAGGTGTAACCCTTCTCCTCGCGGAGGTTCATGTTGAGGCGCGAGGTGAAGGACCCGCCGAGGAGGGAGTTCATCACCATCAGCGGGGCGTAGTCGGGGGAGAGGCGATCGACGCCGGGCCATCCGATGTTGATGACCGATTGGGCGGCGTTAGGCTTGTCGACGAGATAGACACGGGTGCGCGCCTGCCGGAGCGGCGCGACGGTCAGCGGCGGGGCGACGGCGCGCGTTGTACTTGTCGTCCAGGTGCCGAGGCGTCGCGCCATCTCGGCACGGGCATCGGCGGCGCTGATGTCGCCGACGATGACGACGCGGGCATTTCCGGGGGTCACGGCGCGCGCATAGAAGGCGCGCACCGCGGCGCTGTCGAACGCCGCGACGCTGGCCGAGTCGCCGCCGGCGCTGGCGTGGTACGGGTGTCCCATGGGGAAGACGATCGCGTTGAAGGCGAGGTCGGCGAGTGCCTCGGGCTGGTCGCGCTGCTGGAGGAGCGATGCGAGACGAAGGTCGCGCTGGCGGCGCACCTCGGCGGCGCTGAAGGCGGGGCGCCGGATGACGTCGGCCATGAGGTCGAGCGCCGGGCCTAACGAGCGGGCCGGCACCTTGAGCGAGACGACGATGCGATCCCACTCGGCGCCGGTCTGGAGGGAGGCGCCGAGGTAGGCGAGTTCGGCCTGGAGCGACGCGGCGTCGCGGGAGCCGGCGCCTTCGTCGAGCATGTTGGCGGTGAAGGCGGCGATTCCCGGGGTGGTGCCGTCGAGGCGGGAGCCGCCGGTGAATGAGGCGATGACCTGGACGAGCGGGAGCTCACGCTGCTCGACGACGCTGACGGTGATGCCGTTGGCCAGCTGCTCCGTGTGGACGGTGGGGACGGTGAGGGAGGCGGGGGCGCCTAACGCCGGGGGCTGGTCACGGACGAAGGCTTGGGCGCCGGCCGGTGACGGAGCCACGGCCGCTGCGGCTATGGTAGCGAGGGCGGCGGTGCGACGCGCGAAGCGACTGCTGCGGCTGGCGGAGACGGTTGCGCCGCTCATTGCACGGCCTCCCTGGTGGCGGCGAGTTCCGTCTTGCCCTTGGGGACGATGCTCAGCATGACGCGCGGGGCGGAGAGGTATTTCGCGACGACGCGCTTGATGTCGTCGGCGGTGACGGCGCGATGACGGTCGAGGTCGCGCTGGAAGTAGTCGGGGGTGCCGGTGAAGTAGTAGTACTCGTTGAGCTGTTCGGCCTTAGCGTTGACAAACTCGAGGCGGTTGAGAAAGCCGGCCTCGATGGCTTTGCGTGCCTGCTCCAGTTCGCGCGGGGTGGGCCCCTCGGTGGCCAGTTTCGCGATTTCACGATCGATGACGGCGCGCACCCGGTTGAGGGAGATGCCGGGGCGGGCCGTGGAGGCGATGCCGAAGTCGCCGTCGAGCTTCTTTGAATCGTTGGAGGCGTAGACGTCCTTGGAAACTTCCTGCTCGTAGACGAGGGCGTTGGTGAGGCGCGCGTTGCGGGCGCCGACCAGGAGGTAGCGGGCGACATTGAGGGCGGCGTCGTCGGCGTGATACTGGGGGACGGCGTGCCACGAGAGGTAGAGCCGCGGGAGTTGCACCTGGTCTTCGGCGACCATCACGGTGTCGCGCAGCGTGAAGGGGGCCGGAGTGGGTCGGGTGATGGCGGGGCCGCGCGGGATATCGGCAAAGGCCTGACGGACGGCGGCGCGCACCGAATCGGTCTTCACGTCGCCGGCGACGACGATGACGGCATTGTTGGGGGCGTAGTAGCGGCGGAAGAAGTCCTTCACGTCGTCGAGCGAAGCGGCCGAGAGATCGGCCATGGAGCCGATCACCGGCCAGGAGTAGGGGTGCCCTGCGGGGTAGACGGCGGGGGCGAGGAGGTCCTCGGCGATGCCGTAGGGCTGGTTCTCCACACCTTGGCGTCGCTCGTTCTTCACGATCTCGCGCTGGGCGTCGACCTTGGCGCTATCCATGGTGGGGAGGAGCCACCCCATGCGGTCGGCCTCGAGCCAGAGCATGAGGGGGGTCGCGTTGGAGGGGCCCCACTCGTAGTACGAGGTGCGGTCGTTGTTGGTGGTGCCGTTGTTGCTGGCGCCAGCGGCCTCGAGCAGTCGGTCAAACTGCGGATAGGGGGCGTGCTCGGACCCCATGAACATCAGGTGCTCGAAGAGGTGCGCGAAGCCGGTGCGTCCCGGCTTCTCGTCACCCGAGCCGACGTGGAACCAGACGTTGGTCGCCACCGTGGGGACGGAGTGATCCTCGTGCACGATGAGGGTGAGACCGTTGGGGAGGGTGTCGACACTCGCCTGGACGCGGAGGCGCGGGGTCTGGGCGGTGAGTGGGGGGGCGGAGGCAATCATCGCGACGAGCGCGACGAGCGCGGCGGCGCCGCCGGTGGAGCGCGCGGAGATGAGCGACTGGGTCATGGAGCCGGAAAGGAGTCGTGACGCTGGATCGCAACGACGGTGTGACACCGGAGGGTGGCGAAGGTGCGCGAACCGGAGGGGGCACCGTTGCGCGAGTGGACGCCACCGGGATACGGTGATATAACGAGGCGAGGCGCCGACTGCGACGCGCCTCCTTTCAGCACGGTGCGTGAGGAAGGGGCGCGCAACTCCAGCATTGGGGGGAGATGAGCCTGTCGGGTGACGAGTCGTTCCTGGGGGCGATGTTCGACGCCTCGCCAGTTGGGATGGCGGTGTTCGACTCGTCGATGCGTTTCGTGCGCATCAACCGGGCCCTTGCCGAGATCAACGGGCTCCCCGTGGAGGCACACTTGGGGCGAACGCTTGGCGAGGTGCTCCCTTCGCTGGCGCCGACGGTAGAGCCGATCCTGCGGTTGGCGCTGGCGTCGGACGACGGATTCCGCGACATCCCGGTCTCGGGCGAGACGCCCCTGCAACCTGGAGTGACGCGCCACTGGAGGGGGAGCTACCTGCCGATCGTGGTCAGGGGCGAGCGGGCGGTGGCGATCTTCGTCGAGGAACGGACCGAGCGGATAGCTGCCGAGCGGGCATTGCGCGAGAGCGAGCTCCGCTTCCGCGGGATTTGCGAGGCGGCGCCGTTAGGCATTTTCCTGACCGACGAGCACGGCGACGTGGTGTACTCCAACCCGGCGGCGCAACGGATCCTCAATCGCTCGGCCGAGGAGCTGAGCGGGCAGGGATGGTCGAATCTCGCGCATCCGGAGGACCGGGAGGAGGTAGAGCGGGTCGTCGAGGCAGGGAGGGCGTCGGGGGGGGAGTTCTCCTTCGACGCGCGGGCCACGCGTCCCGACGGGACGGTGGTGTGGACGGAGGTCGTGTCGCGGGCGCTGTACGATGGCGAGCAACGCGTGGGGCGCGTGTCGCTGGTGAGCGACGTGACCGAACGGCGGCGACTCCTGGCGGCGTTGCACGAGAGCGAAGAGCTGTTCCGCGAGCTGTCGGAGAACGTGGACGCGGTGTTCTACCTCGCACGTCCGGCGTCGAGCCAGGTGGACTTCGTGAGTCCGGGGTTCGAGACCATTTGGGGGCGCTCGCCTGACGAGTTGCGGGCGAACCCGCGCATCTGGCTCGACGCGATTCATCCCGACGACCGGGAGCGGGTGACCGAGACATATGAGAGCGACCGGACGGGGTTCCGCGCCGAGTATCGCATCGTTCGCCCCGATGGCGGGGTGCGGTGGATCTCGGACCGCAGCTTCCCGGTGCGCAACTCGGCGGGGGAGCTGGTGCGGGTGGCCGGTGTTGCAACTGACGAGACGGCCCGCTACACACTGGAAGCGCAGCTGTTGCAGGCGCAGCGCTTGGAGAGCATCGGCCGGCTGGCCGGTGGCGTGGCGCACGACTTCAACAACCTGCTCACGGTGATCATGAGCCACGCGGCGTTCGCCAAGCAGGATCCGCTGAATGCCGAGGAAGACCTGGCGGCCATCGGGCGCGCGGGGGCGCGGGCGGCGGAGCTGACGCGGCAGCTGCTGGCTTTCGCGCGTCGTCAGGTGATCGAACCGCGGGTCGTGGACCTCAACGCGCTGACGACCCAGACCGACCGGATGCTGCGGCGGCTCATCGGCGAGCACGTGGAGCTGGTGGCGGAACTCGAGCCGGCGTTGTGGCCGGTAAAGGTGGACCCGTCGCAGATGGAGCAGGTGCTGGTCAACCTGGCGGTGAACGCGCGCGACGCGATGCCCGATGGCGGGACGCTCACGATCGAGACAGCCAACGTCGCGCTGGACGACGGTTACGTGGCCTCGCACGCCGACGTGGCGCCGGGGGACTACGTGATGCTGGCGGTGAGCGACAGCGGAATGGGGATCGATCCGGCGTTGTTGCCGATGATTTTCGAGCCGTTCTTCACGACCAAGCCGAGCGGGGAGGGGACGGGGCTCGGGCTGGCGACGTGCTACGGGATCGTGCGGCAGGCCGGGGGGCACATCTGGGCGTACTCGGAGCCCGGGAATGGGGCGACGTTCAAAGTCTATCTCCCGCGCGCCGAGGGGGTCCCGGGAGAGCTGGTGACGGCACCGACGCCCGGTGGAGTGCGCGGGCACGAGACGGTGCTCCTGGTAGAGGACGACGCGACCGTGCGGGCGATTGCCGTGCGGGCGCTGCGCTCGCACGGGTTCAAGGTGCTCGAGGCAGGGGACGGGGTGGAAGCGCTGGAGGTGGCCCGGCTGTTCGCGGGGGAGATCCACATCCTGGTGACGGATGTGGTGATGCCGCGCATGGGGGGAAAGGAGCTGGCGGCGCGGCTGAAGGAGGAGCGACCGAAGACCAGGGTACTGTACGCGTCGGGGTACACGCGGAACGCGATCGTGCACCAGGGGGTGCTGGAGGCGGGGCGCAACTTCCTGCAGAAGCCGTACGTGCCGTCGACGCTGGCGAAGAAGGTGCGCGACGTGCTGGACGTGCCGGAGTTTACGGCGTGAGCCCGGCGAGGCTCACGATCAGGACGACTAGCACGATGGCCGCGATGCCCACATAGAGCGCATCGCGCTGGAGGGCGAAGGCGCCGAGGAGGAGGACGACGCGGGCGATGGGGGTGAGGAGGAGGACGAGGAGTCCGAGCTGGATCAAGGCATGCGGGTGCATCGTGAGGGCACCCTGCAGGATCCCGGTCACGGAGCGGAGGTTGGCCGGTTCGCCGTGGAAGGCGCCATAGGCTGGCGTGGCCGCGCCATATCGCACGAGGTAGGCAACCGCCGCGACTGCGACGATGGCCCCCGCGAGCAGCACGCCGATTTGCAGGACGCGCCCGATGAACTGGTCGATGCGTTCGTCGCTCCAGCGCGTGGTGGGGTTCGGCATCTAGAGGGTCCCGGTGATTCCCTTGTAGAGCATCTGCAGGGCGAGCGCGGCGACGACGATGCTGAAGACCGTGCGCAGCAGGTGCACGTGGGCGCGCACGAGGAGCTTGGCACCGAGGGTGGCACCGACCAGGACGCCGAGCATGACGGGCATGGTGATACCCGGGTCGAGGTAGCCGCGCTGCAGGTAGACGCCGGCGCTGGCCGCAGCCGTCACGCCGATCATGAAGTTGCTGGTCGTGGTGGAGACCTTGAACGGAAGACGCATGGCCTGGTCCATGGCGAGGACCTTGAGCGCCCCTGATCCGATGCCGAGGAGTCCCGAGAGGACGCCGGCCCCCAGCATGAGGGTGAAGCCGAGGGGGACGCGCTGCACGCAGTAGGTTTGCTCGCCCTCGGCGGTGGGGTACGTCGAGTCGAGGCGGAGGCGCGCGGAGAGTGCGTTAGGCGGGCAGACCTCCTCGACGTGTCGATGCGGGCGGACGGACTGCCGGGCGGAGTAGAGGAGGACGAGGCCGAAGAGGATGGCGATGGTGGAGGGGGAGACCCATCCGGCGACAAAGGCGCCGATGAGGGCGCCGATGGTGGTGGCAACCTCGAGGAGCATGCCGACCCGCACGTTGGCGAAGCCTTCGCGGACGTAGGCGGCGGCCGACGCGGACGAGGTGGCGATGACGGAGACGAGGGAGGCGCCGATGGCGTAGCGGAGGTCGACGCCGAAGGCGAGGGTGAGGAGCGGGACGATGACGACGCCGCCGCCGAGCCCGGTGAGCGCGCCGAGCATACCGGCGAAGACGGATCCGAGGGCCAGGAGGAGAGTGAAGGCGAGGACCGTCATGTCGTCATGGAGGGGGCTGGGAGATTGGTGGAGGGAGTCTAGGGGGTGGAGGGGGGGAGGCACAGGGTGCCGGAGGCGAGGAACTGGTATGGGGGGAGGCGATTCCCCTTGTTGGCGGTCACGACTAGATTGGGCATGCTCTGGGGTTTGGCGTGGGCGGTCGTATGGGGGTGGGGGAGGTAATGGAAGGAATGGCAGTGGGTTAGTGGTTTTGCGGCTAGGTAGCTCAGTTGGTAGAGCAGCGGACTGAAAATCCGCGTGTCGGCGGTTCGATTCCGTCCCTAGCCATTTCAGGGAAGTGCTTACAATACAACGAGTTATAGAAACGGGCCGCCGACGCGAAGTCGGCGGCCCGTGCGTTTTCAGGCGATTTTGGGCGTTTTCGAGGGGGGGTAGAGGGAGGGTAGAGGGCCCCCCCCTCCCTCGACCCTTCTCTTGGCCCCCTGTCCAAGCGATGCGATGCCCGCCGCCGGATGCCGGATCGGACGGACTCGCTCCTCGTCCTGCTACTCCGCGACCGGGGCACCCCATACTCCGACCCGAACCGACTTCGCACTCATCGAGGCACCTGCGCGAACACTTCCCGGGCTACGCCGACGGCCGTCACGGCGTTCGGCCAGCCCGAGTAGAACGCCATCTGGATGATGGCCTCCACCAACTCCTCGCGCGTCACGCCATTCTGAAGCGCGAGCGCCAGGTGCGACCGAAGCTGGTCCGGGCGGTTCATCGCGATCAGCGCACTCACGGTCGCCAGGCTGCGATCCCGCCGTGACAGCCCCGGCCGGGCCCAGACATCGCCGAAGAGCACGCTGTCCGTCAGCTGGGCGAGCTTGGGCGCGATATCCCCCATCAGACTCTGCGCCCTCGAAGGCGTCGCGCCAGCCGTTCCACCAGCCGCTCCACTGGCCGCAGGCGACAGTGGCGCGACTCCTGGTGCGGCCGGTGCCGCGTACTTCGCGTCGCTGACCTGCTCCTCCCAATCCACCGTCCGGCCGTCGAGCGCCTCGGCGAGCGCGACGTGCGTCATCGCCGCGTTCGGCGCTGCGCCGTGCCAGTGCTTCACCCCGGGCGGAATCCAGACGATGTCGCCCGGCCGGATCTCTTCGGCGGGATCGCCCCAGCGCTGCACGCGACCGATCCCCGCCGTCACGATGAGCGTCTGGCCACGCGGGTGCGTGTGCCACGCGGTTCGGGCGCCTGCCTCGAAGGTGACGACACCGCCCGAGGGACGCACCCCCTCTCGCGCCTGACTCTCGAAGAACGGGCTCACACGTGCGACACCGGTGAAGCGCTCTCGCGGCGCCGGTTGTGCCTCGCGCATTCCGTTGCGGCTGACGATGATCCGCGAGGTGGTGTGCGTCTGTCCTTCTGTCGTCGTCGCGGCCAGCGGGAGGACGAGCAGTCCGAGGATGCGGAGAGAGCGGGTGTTGATGGGCATCTCACGACCCCGGCGTCACCTGTCGCGTGAACGCGAGCGCCGCGAGCTTCCACGCGCCCCCCTGCTGCACGTACGTCTCGGTCACGAAGAACGGATTGGAGACCTCGTTCCCCCCAACGACCGCGTCCAGCCGGATGCGCTGGAGCACGACGGCGGTCGCGCCGATGACGTGCGCCGACGCCTCGAAGATCTCGGCGTGTTTGTAGTGGATACCGCCGCCGCGGATGATGTCGACCTCCTGTTTCCGCCCCCACGCGCCGCCCATGTGCACGAAGACGGCCTCCTCGTGAAAGAGCGCGGCCAGCGTGTCGGCCTGCTTCTCGGCCATCCACCGCCACTTCGCGCGGGAGAGGTCGAGCACTTCCTGCTCCGCCTTCGTGTGAGCCGCCGCAGCGGGAGGCGCAGTGGCTTGCGCCGCGGCGGGTGCCGTGGGCGCGAGAGTCACGAGAGTCAGGGCGACGAACGTCAGAACGATGCGCTTCATGAACGTGGTGATGAGAGGATGATCGAGCACCGTTAGGCACCCGTTACGCGGCCGCATCTAGCGTGAGCGGTATGGCACGACGACCGCCTTGGCGAAGTCGATGAGCACGAGGGCGGCGTCACCCACGAGGGTGACGCCTGACGCGCGCGGGAGCCCGTCTCGCAGCACGCGCACCTCGGCGCGAGTGCCCTCGATGGTCAGTTCCGCGACCCGCCCTTGCTGCTCTGTCTGGACCAGGGTGTGAGGCCCAGCCGTCCGGAGTCCGTCGGGGCGCACCAGCGGAAGCGATGTCTCGATGCGGACGACCGCGCCGGCGCTGCCATCCGCATTCACGGGGATGCGATAGAGCCGCCCCGTGTCGAAGGTGTTCACGTACAGCGATCCGTCGGCGAGGAAGGCGAGCCCGTCGATGACGTTGATCGCCGAGTCGCTGGCCCATGCCTCGAGCGCAGCGGCGCCGGGGCGCAGGCGGTGCACGCGGCCACGATACGACTCGGAGGCATACACTGCTCCGTCGGCCGCCACGGCGATGTCGTTGCAGTATCCGGCGTCGGCGGGGAACGGATACGTACCGGTGGCTGCACCACTCGTCAGGTCGAACGACCGGAGCGCCGTCTGCCCAGCCACGGGCGCCCCGCCGCGCCTACCGGCGACGTTCTGACACACCCACAACGTGTTCGCCCGATCATCGGCAAGGACGCCGAGCACGTTCGCCAGGCCGGCGGTCGACGCGAGAATCCACGGCTCCGCCCGCGCGGCTCCCGGCGCCGCGCGGTAGATCGTGCCCGTCGCCATGCTGCCGAAGTAGACCGTCCCGTCACGGCTCGAGGTGACGTTCTCCGGGCGCGCCGCGGTATCGCTCGGCGTCACCTCGCTTCGTCGCTCCTCCGGTCCCGGCGTCTTCCCTTGCATCACGACGGCCGGGGCACAGGCACTAAGCGCGAGTCCGAGAAGTGTCGCGCGCGCGGCGGGCTTGAAGAGAGTCATCGGTCGATCATCCGTTGGGAGGCCTCAGAGTATCGGTGACCCTGCACCGGGATCGTCGAGGTGGCCGCGTCGATCTCGCGCAGCTCGTCCGGCGTCAGCTCGACATTCACCGCGCCGAGGTTTTCCTCGAGCCGATGACGCTTCGTGGTCCCGGGGATCGGCACAATCCACGCGCGCTGCGCCAGGACCCAGGCGAGGGCGAGCTGGGCGGGGGTCACCCCCTTCCGCGCCGCCATGGTGCGCACGACGTCGACCACCGCCTGATTCGCCTTCCGATTCTCGGGAGCGAAGCGCGGCACGGTGTTGCGGAAGTCGCCGGCGTCGAACGCGGTCGTCTCGTCGATCTTGCCGGTGAGGAAGCCCTTGCCTAACGGCGAGAACGGGACGAAGCCGATCCCCAGCTCCTCGAGGACGGGGAGGACCTCCTGCTCGGGCTCGCGCCACCACAGCGAGTATTCGCTCTGCAGCGCGGCGACGGGCTGTACCGCGTGGGCACGCCGGACGGTCCGCACCCCCGCCTCGGAGAGGCCGAAGTGCTGCGCCTTCCCCTCGACGATGAGCTCCCGCACGGTGCCTGCCACGTCCTCGATGGGAACCGCGGGATCGACACGGTGCTGATACAGCAGGTCGATGCGCTCGACACCCAGGCGCCGGAGCGACCCCTCGGTCGTCAGGCGGATCGATTCGGGGCGGCTGTTCAGTGCACCCGTCGGCTTCCCGTCCGGATCGAAGTCGAAGCCGAACTTGGTGGCGATCACCACGCGGTCCCGGAAAGGCGCCAGCGCCTCACCGACGACCTCCTCGTTGGTGAACGGACCGTAGATCTGCGCGGTGTCGAAGAAGGTCACGCCGCGCTCCACGGCGTCGCGCATGAGGCGCACCGCGTCGCCGCGGTCGGTGGCGGGGCCCAAGCCGAAGCTGAGCCCCATGCACCCGAGGCCGAGAGCGGAGACCTCCGGTCCGAGGCGGCCCAAGGTTCGCGTCTTCATCTGCCACTCTCCTGCTCGTCGTTAGGCCCGCGCCGGTCGATGTGCGCCGTCCAGAACCGGACGGCGTCGGCGAGCCACCCTTCCGCGCTCGTGCCTACGCCGAGTCCGAAGCCGTGTCCGACACCGGGATACCGGTGGAACACCACGTCGGTCCCGGACTGCCGCAGCCGCTCGACGCGGCGCGCCATGACCGTCGGCGGCGCGATTCCGTCGTCGTCGCCGACGGCGACGAAGGTCGGCGGCTCCTGGGGCGCGACCTCCGCATGGCCCGTGTAAAGCAGCACGACGGCAGCAGGCCGCGGCATCGCCGCCCCGCCGAATCTGGCCGCACCGTGCGACGCGACGGCGGCCGCCATCCGCGCTCCAGCGGAGCTCCCCCAGAGCGAATAGCCGGCGGTCGACACGTCGAGCGCGCCGGCGTTCCTGACGATGTACGTCAGCGCCGCCGCCAGGTCCTCCGTCGCGACGCGCCCGCCCTGCCCGGCGCGGTACTTCAGCACGAACGCGTGGTAGCCGCGCGCGCTGATCTCGTCCGCGTACGGGAAGCCCTCGTGCACGGACCCGACATAGGCGAAGCCGCCGCCGGGTGCGATCACCGCGAACGGCGCGCCGGGTTTGCCGCGGAAGTGGAAGAGCCCCGCGTTCCGGCGCGATGGCTCCGCTTCCTTCTCGGCGGTGGTGTAGACGTCATGGAACACCACCCGCCCCGCGGCCGCGTCGTCGACCATGCGATTGAGGGACGACACGACGACCGCTGGGTCGACGTGGGTATGGTACGGAAGGAGTGCGCCGATGTCGCGAAGCCGCAGCGTCGGGTCGGCGCGGCGGTCGTCCCACGGCAGGAGCAGACGCCCGAACCCGGCCAATGCGGGGTGTCCGAGGAGGTCGCCGACGGTGTCGTCCACGCGGAGCTGCCGCCCGTGTGCCGCGGGCTTCTGGCGCGCCTCGGCCACCGACGCCGATGCCTCGGGCCCGACGACGCACGCCGCCGCGACCGCGCACATGGCGACCTCTCGGCCGACCCGCGACGCGAGCGAGCGCCCGACCGTTCGGACCGTCCCGCTCATCGCTTCGGCGGCGCCTCCACGCCCGAGAAGACCAGCACGGCATCCGGCAGGCGCTGCCCACGGACCTCGACGGCGCGCACGGCCGCGTTCAGCTCCGTCAGCTCACCCGGCGTGAACCGCACGTCCGCGGCGCCCGCATTCTCGACCATGTGCGCCATCTGCGTCGTCCCCGGGATGGGGACGATCCACGGCTGCTGCGCCATCAGCCAGGCGAGCGCGATCTGGGCAGGGGTGGCCTGCTTGCGCTCGGCCCACCGCCGCAGCAGCGCGACGAGCTGCAGGTTGTGCGGCAGGTTCTCGGGAGCGAAACGACCCTCGATCCCGCGGATGTCACCCGGCGCGAAGCGCGTCCCGGCGTCGATGGCGCCGGTGAGGAACCCGACGCCTAACGGGCTCCACGGCACGAAGCCGATGCCGAGTTCCTCGCACGTCGGAATCACCTCCCGCTCTGGTACGCGCCACAGCATCGAATACTCGCTCTGCACGGCGGTGACCGGCAGCGTGGCGTGCGCGCGGCGGAGCGTCCCTAGCCCCATTTCCGAGAGCCCCCAGTGCAGCACCTTGCCCTGTTGCTTCAGCGCTTGCACGGCGCCGGCGCCGTCCTCGATGGGGACCTCCGGGTCGACGCGGTGCTGGTAGAGCAGGTCGATGCGGTCGGTGCGGAGCCGCTTGAGCATCCCGTCGACGACGCGCGTGATGTGCGCCGGCTTGCTGTTGAGCCCTGGTCGACGCTGGCCGGTCTCCTGGTCGATGTTCCAGCCGAACTTCGACGTGATCACGACCTTGTCGCGGAACGGCGCGATGGACTCGCCCAAGATGCGCTCGCACTCGTGCGGGCCGTAGGCCTCGGCGGTGTCGAAGAAGGTCACGCCCCGGTCGTAGGCGGCGCGGAGGATGTTGATCATCTCCGGGCGATAGGGCACCGTCGTCTCATAGCGGCGGGCCATGTTCTGCACGCCGATCCCGACGCTCGACACCTCGAGCGTGCCCAGCCGCCGGCGGCCCGGCGCGGTAGCGGCCACGTTAGGCGTCGCCGCAGGGATCGCTGCCGACGCCAAGCCGCCGAGGAGGGGAGTGGCGGCCAGTGCACCGGCTGACTGGAGGAAGCGTCGTCTATCGATCTCGTTGCGCATCATGTCGCTCATGTGGCTCATGCCTCAGGAATCGGCCGACCAAAGGCCTCGAGTGTGATGACGTCCGGCTCCGGCCCCCCGCGCACGCCGGTCTCCAGCGCGTCGATGGCCGCCATCTGCTCAGTCGTTAGGGTAAAGTTGAACACGTCGAAGTTCTCCGCGATGCGCGCGGGCTGGACCGACTTCGGGATCGCCGAGCGCCCCTGCTGCACGTGCCAGCGCAGCATGACCTGCGCGGCGGACTTGCCGTGCTGCTGCGCAATTGCGAGCAACGTCGGATCGTCGAAGCTCCGCTGCTCCATCCCCCGGTACGACGTGATGCCGCCGATGGGCGACCACGCCTGCGTGGCGATCCCGTGCGCGGCGTGCAGGCGCTG
>DAIESF010000252.1 GCA_027346425.1 Gemmatimonadota bacterium
GGCGACCTGCGCGCCGCGCGCACCTCGATCGGCTGGGGCAACCTCGACTGCCTGCGAACCCAGGGGAGTTACACGGACTACAACTTCCTGGGGGGACTGCGGCGCCTCGACCTGAATGGCCGGCTGTCGAAGATCGGGGTCGGGGCGCCGTTCGACTTCGCCAGCGGGTTCTGCCGGCGCGAAGTGCAGAACGACATCTTCAGCGACACGCTCAACTACTATGCCGGGGTGACGCTGTCGCAAGCATCGCTCTTCGGGATGCGCACGATCCCGACGATCACGCTCTACAGCGAGCGCCGGTCGGAGTTCCAGGCGTACTTGCGCGACACGCCGTTCGGCGTCATAGGCTCGGTACAACGCGGGCTGGATGGCCGGCTGCCGCAGAGTTACTCGTACCAGCTCGAGTACGGGAGCACGTTTTCCTCGCCGGCCTTCTTCTGCGCCGTCTTCAACGTGTGCGAGCCAGATGCGCAGGCGCGCCTGATCGCGCGCAACCGGCTCGCCGTGGCCGGCTGGAGCGCGACGCGCAATCGCGCCGACGATTTTGCCAACCCCACGCGCGGGTCGGTGCTGCGCTTCGAGTTGCGTCACGCCTCGCGCATGATCGGGTCGAGCACCGACCAGCAGTTCAACCGTGGCGTGTTCGACGGCTCGTTCTACCACCCGGTTCTCGACGGCGGCGTCTTCGTCTTGCGCCTGCGGGCGGGGACGGTGATCGGACGGCGACTCGGGCTCGACGGCAGTCGGAGCTACGTGCCGCCGCAGGAGCGGCTCTACGCCGGCGGTCCCAACACGGTCCGCGGATTCCGGCAGAACGAGCTTGGTCCGTCGATCTACGTCGTCGAGGACACCTTCAGCATCACGCCGGGGGTGGGGGACACCTCGTACTTCAGCATCACCGAGTCCGGCGGGAGCAAGCGCGTCGTTCCGTCGGGCGGTGACAACGTCGTGATCGCCAATGCGGAGTTGCGCCTGCGGTCGCCCTTCCTCCCCGAACTCATCCAGTATGCGCTGTTCGTCGATGCCGGCGAGGTGTGGAATCGCGGCGGCAACACGGCGAGCCAGTCACAGGTGCGCATCAAGGTCACGCCGGGGGTGGGGGTGCGTGTCTTCACTCCCATCGGACCGGTGCGTGTGGACATCGGCTACAATCCGTACCAGGCGCCGAGCGGTCCGGCGTTCTACAGCGCGTCGCAGCGCGTGGGCGACACGATCGAGCGCGCGTTGTACTGCGTGAGCCCGGGGAACACGCTCCCTGTCGTCCCTGGCGAGCCGCTGGCGACCGGGGGGACTTCGCTCCCGGTGCAGGCGCGCGGGGCGTGTCCGGCGTCGTTCCAGCCGCCGCGCCGGGTGAGCTTCGGGAGCCGCCTGACGTTCAACTTCTCGATCGGCCAGGCGTTCTAGCCATGTCACGCCGCCGCACGGTCGTCCTCGCCTCAGCCGCCACGCTCTTCGCGTTAGGCGGCTTGTTGGCGGCCGGGGTGGCGTTCATCACGCAGACGCGGTGGGGGCGCGATCAGATCCGGGCGCAGGCGATGACGTTCATCAACGCGCGGTTCCAGGGGAAGATGTACATCGGCCACCTCGAGGGATCGCTCTTCTCCACCCTGGTCGTCGATTCCTTCGCCATCCGCGAGAAGAACGACTCGCTCTTCATCTCCACGGGACCGATCTCCCTCCGCTTCGACCCCCGCGACCTGCTCGACCGTCGCATCGTCGCGTCCGAGGTCACGATCGAGCGCCCCGTCGTGCACATCCTCGAGGATTCCACCAAGACGTGGAACTTCCGGAAGATCTTCCCCCCGGGCCCCAAGGGACCGCCGAAGGTCACCACGACGCGGAGCTTCGGCGACTACATCTTCGTCAATTCGGCGAGGGTGAAGGACGGGACCTTCCTCCTCACCATGCCGTGGCGTCCCGACGACACGCTGCACGGCGCCCGGCGCGATAGCGCGATTGCCTACGCCCTCGGGCGGCGTGACAAGCGCATAAGGCAGGTGGGGAGTCACTACCAGACCGAGCGCAGCTGGACGAACTTCGCGCTCGACCTCGGGCCGTCGCGCATCGACGACCGCAACCCCCTCGGGCGGCAGTTCGACGTCCAGCGCCTTGACGCCGACGAGTTCGACCCGCCCTTCCGTTTCCGGGAGGCGCGCGGGAAGGTGCGGAACAAGGGCGATTCGCTGTGGGCCGACATCTCGCACTTCCGCCTCCCGGGATCGCGGGGGACGGCCCACGGGAAGGTGTGGTGGGGGAGTGACCTCCCCACGCGCTACGACCTGACCTTCGTCTCCGATTCGCTTTCCCTGGCCGACGTGGCCTGGGTCTATCCCACGCTCCCGACCACCGGGGGCGGCAAGGTCACCCTACACATCGGCAACGGTACGGACCTGCACGTGCTGGAGTACGCGCTGCGCGACGTCGACGTGCGGACGATGGGGTCGCGGCTGCGCGGCACCATGACCTTCGGCACCGGGGCTCCGGTCCTCGTGGTGAAGGACATCGACCTTCGCGCCGATCCGATCGACTGGGTCCTGATCGAGCAGTTCACCGGCGAGCCGTTGCCGTATCCCTGGAAGGGGACGATCACGGCGTCGGTGAAGGCGTCGGGGGGGCCGGTGAACCACTTCAAGATCGAGCAGGGGGAGTTCTCGTTCCGCGACGCCAACGTCCCCGGCGCGACGGCGCAGGGGAAGGTGAAGGGGGAGCTCGACATCCTCTTCCCGGCCTTCACCACGTTCCACGGTTTCGACGTCGACCTCGATCACTTCGACCTGCGGACGATGCAGTTCCTCAATCCGTCCTTCCCGAAGCTGTTCGGGCTGGTGTCGGGGACGGCGCGGCTCGATTCGGTCTGGACCGACCTGCGGTTCCGCAACGCCGACATCACGCACCGCTTCGAGGACGGGGAGCCGTCGCGCTTCACGGGGAACGGGCGTGTGACGATCGGGGAGAAGTTCCTGACCTACGACCTCGCCCTCGAGGCCAAGCCGCTGAGCCTGACGACGGTGGCGCGCGCGTATCCGGAGGCGGAGCTGATGTATCGCGGCTCGTACGCCGGTCCGTTGCGGGTGCAAGGGCAGGCAGACGACCTGGCCATCGGCGCCGAGCTCATCGGGGCGCCCGGGACGCTCGCCTACGACGGCCGCGTCGATGCCGACTCGATCGGTGGCTATGGCTACCACGGGACGCTGCGTTTCGCCGACCTGGACTTGCGACTCCTGCTCGACACGGCGTCGGTGCCGCACACGAGACTGAACGGGAGCGCCGACATCGATGTCACGGGCGATTCGTTGGCGGCCTGGGATGGGCCTGTCGACGTGGCGCTGGAGCGATCCCTGATCGATTCGGTGCGTGTCTACCCCGGGGCCCGGGCGCGCCTGCGCTTCGGAGGCGGGGGGGTACGCATCGATACGCTGCACGTCGAGACCGCGCTCGCCTCCGTGGCCGCGCACGGAGGGCTCGGGCTCTTCCCCGCGGTCCGCGACTCACTTGCCTTCACCGTATCGGCCGACTCGTTAGGTGCGCTGCGCCAGTACCTGCTGCGGGCAAGCGGTGAGGACAGCGTAGCCCTCGAACAGGCGCGACGCGATTCGCTCGGGGCGGTGATCACCGGGGGCGGAGTCCTCTCGGGCTCGCTCGACTCCCTCGATGTCAGGGCCGCGCTCGACGTGCGCGGCCTGAGGTACGGAACGTACGGGGCCAAGGTGGCGCGCCTCTCGGCTGACCTGCAACACATCATGCTCCCCGACATTCGGGGCAAGGTCACGGTGAGCGCCGACACCTTGTCGCTCGGCACGGTGGCGGTGGCCAACGCCGGGCTCGACCTCGACGTGCGCGGAACCGAGCGGGTCGACTTCGGGTTGCTGACGACGCTCTCCAACGGGCCGGTGCTCGAGTCGCGCGGCGTCTTCGGGGTGGAGGGCGACACCACCCGCGTGTCACTGAGCGCCCTGCGCATCGGACTCGAGGGGCGCGAGTGGACGCTGGCGCGCCCCGCCTCGCTCTGGACGGCCGACCGCGCCTTCGCCATCGACACGATGCAGCTGGCGGGGTCCCGTGGCGGGCGGATCCTCCTGGCCGGAGTCGCCCCGGTTGACAGTGCCGTCGCCATCCGTTTCGAGATGGACAGCGTGTCGCTGGCCGACCTCGCCAACCTGGCGCAGTCGAACGTCGCGCTCGGTGGGTGGTTGGCCACGCGGGTCGACGTGGCGGGGACGCGCGAGCGCCCGACCATGGTGGCGTCGGGGGCGGTGACCGGGGCCACGGTGGGGCAGGTGACCGTGGCGCGCGCCGCGCTGCGGGGAGCGTACGCGGACCGGCGCGTGAGCGTCGGCGCCGACGTGCTGCGCAACGATTCCACGGTCGTCTCGATGCGCGGCAACCTTCCCGTCGACCTCGCCCTCGTACCGCGTGACCAGCGCCTCCTGCGCGACACGTTGCGCGTCTCGGTGCAGGCCAAGGCGCTCGACATGGCGGTGGTGGAGAGTTTCCTCCCCTCGGTGAGCAAGGCGCAGGGGCGGCTCTCCGCCGACTTCTCGCTCGCCGGGACGACCGACCACTCGGCGCTCGAGGGATTTCTGCGCATCGACTCGGTCGCCGCGACGCTCCCCAACCTCGGCATTCGCCTGCGTGACGTGAACGCCGACCTCGTCGCGGCGCGCGACACGATCCGCATCCGTCGCCTGTCCATGCTGAGCGGCGACGAGTCCCGCGACTCCCTCTGGCTCACCGGGTGGGTGGCGCGCACCGAGAAAGCGGGGGCCGCCTTCGACGTCTCGTTAGGTGCCCGCGACTTCCAGGCGATCGCCAACCGGCGGGTGGCCGAGCTCTCGCTCTCCGCCGGGCTTCACCTGAGCGGGTCGCTCGACCGGTCGCAGCTCGCGGGGAGCGTCACCGTGAACCGGGGGGTCGTCGTCATCCCCCCGTTCACTGGCAAGAAGCTGATCTCGCTCGACGATCCGGAGTTGTACAACGTTGTCGACACCACGGTCTTCGCCAACCGGGCGCTCCTCCCCAAGACGCCCCCGGCGTTCGTCAACAACCTCACCGTCGACAACGTGCGCATCACCATGGGGCCCGACGTGCGCGTCCGCTCGGACGAAGCGGACATCAAGCTCGGCGGGGCGGTCAACGTCACCGTGGGGGAGCGACGCGGCGGGACGGCGCCGCAGCTGGCGCTCGACGGTGCGCTGCAGACCGAGCGCGGCTACTACCGCCTTGACCTTGGCGGGCTGGTGCAGCGCACCTTCACCGTCGAGGGGGGGGAGCTGCGCTTCCTCAACGAGACCGAGCTCAACCCGATCCTCAACATCAGCGCCCTGCACACGGTGCGGCAGATCTCCAGCACCTACGGCGGGCGCAACGACGTGCGCATCCGCGTGCGGGTGCAGGGGACACTTGCCCAGCCGCGCCTGCGCCTCGAGAGCGCCGACTCGTTGCAACTGTCGGAGTCCGACCTCATTTCCTACCTGGTCGCCGGCGTCCCCTCCTTCGGGATCGGCGGCGGCCTTGCCGAGAACCGCTTCACCGCCTCGTCCATCGCCTTGAGCACCCTGTCGAGCTACATCTCGGCCAAGTTCTCCGGGGGGCTCTTCGACTACGTGAATATCCAGACGGCATCCGACCAGCTACGCCAATCGCGGCAGGGGCTCCTCAACGGTGTCCAGTTCGGCATTGGCAAGCAGCTTGGGGAGCGCACCTTCCTTTCGCTCACTACCGGACTCTGCCGGCTCGGCACCTCGGGAGGACAGCTCAACCCGGTGGACCTCGCCAGCTCGATCGGCGTCAAGGTCGAGCAGCGCCTCACCGCGGGCTACGGCTTCTCCTTTTCGCTGGAGCCGCCGCTCAACGAGTTGTTCTGCGGCACGGGGACCGATCGCAGCTTTGCCACCACGCGACGCCAGTACGGCTTCGACATCTTCCGCGCGTGGCGGTGGTAGTCGTCCGGCGGGCGCTGGTGATCGTGAATCCGGGGTCACGGCGCGGGGCGGCTTCGCTCGGCGCCGCGACACGCGCCTTCGCCCGGGCCGGTGTCGCCGGCGACGTGTACAGCACGACGCACGCCGGACACGCTGAGCAGTTGGCTCGGGCCTACGCGGCGAACTACGACGCCGTATTCACGTTAGGTGGCGACGGGACGGTGATGGAGGTGCTGCATGCGCTGCAGGGGAGCGACACGCCCGTCGGCATCCTCCCGGCGGGGACGGGGAATCTCGTGGCGCGAGCGCTCCACATCCCGATGTCGGTCCCGAAGGCGGTGACGGCGCTTCTGGGCGGGGAGACGGCGGCAATCGACCTGGGGCGACTCGACGACGGGCGCGTCTTCGCCTTCGCGGCGGGGGTCGGAATCGACGCCACGATGCTGGAGCAGACGAGTGCGCGAGCCAAGCGACGCTATGGCGTCCTGGCCTATGTCGTGGCTGGGACGCGGGCCGCGCTGACGCTCGAGGCGTTCGCCTTGCGGGCGACGGTCGACGGGGTCCCGCACGACTTTCGCGCGACGGCGGCACTGGTGGCCAATTTCGGGTCGGTGTTGGGCGGGCTCATCCGTCTTGGACCGGCGGTGCGGGAGAATGACGGAATGCTCGACTTGTGCGTCTTCTCTCCGGCGAGCGTGGGTGATGCGCTACGCCTGGGGTGGCGCCTGCTGCGCCACGATTTCGGGGCCGATCCGTCGATGCATTTCCTCAGGGGACGCACGTTCCATCTCGAGACCACGCCGCGCCGCGTCACGCAGGCCGACGGCGAGCTCCTGCCCGGGGCATCGTTGCACGTGACCGTGGTCCCGCGGGCGGCGCGCCTGCTGGTCCCGGTCGGGTCCCGTTAGGCAGGCGGCGCCGGGTGTTCCCCGCCGACGTGCGCGACCGCGCCACCCCCCAGGACGCTCCGGCAATGGACGTTCTCGAGCCGCTCCTTGCCGGGATGGCCCCGGCCGACGCCGAGCGCGTGCGCGTCGTCGTCGAGCGCGGGCGGCGGCACGAGAAGAGGTTGCAGCTGCTGCAGCAGGTGGCGGGCTCACTGGCCCGCACGCTCGACGAGGACGAGATCCTGGTCGAGCTGGCCCGGGCGGCACGTCGGGCGGTGGCGTGCGAGGGGGTGATGGTGGCCCGGGTGGATCTGGACCGGGCCCTGGTCGAGGTGGTGCACCACGGCGTGGGCGACGCCGTCCTCACCCCGCGCCTAACGACGCTCGGTGCCGGCCCCCTCGGCGAGGCGGCGCGGAGCGGGACGCCGGTGCACGTGGCGGCATACGACCCCGACCGCTCGTCCCTCGCCGCGGCCGACGACGTCCTGGCCGAGGGGGTGACGGCCGGCTCGGTCCTGGCGGTCCCGGTGATGCACGGCCGGCGCCTGCTGGGGGTGGTGGCACTGCACGATCCCCGCGAGGACGCGTTCGACGCCGAGGCCCGCGAGGTGACGGCGATGCTGGCCCGCCACGCGGCCGGCGCCCTGAGCAATGCGCGTCTCTTCGCCGAGAGCGAGCGGGAGCGCCGGCAGAGCGAGGCGATGTCCGAGATTGCTCGCGCCGTGGGCGAGTCGCTCAAGATGGGGGAGGTACTGCGCCTGATCCTCCGCCACGCGGTGGCGCTA
>DAIESF010000268.1 GCA_027346425.1 Gemmatimonadota bacterium
CCCGCCGTGCTCCACGCGCCGAACAGCGTCAGGCACCGCTGCTCGAACTCGTCCCACCGCTCTTCCATGGGGTCGTCCCCGCGGAAGCAGAGCATCACGTACGGGTCGAGTCCATCGCCACCGCTCGAATGGTCCGAGACCTCCGCATTGAATGCCGCGACCGCGGCCTGGCGCGGGTCCTTGGCCGATGGTGGCGCGCCCTTCCTCGACGACTTCGGCTTCGCGCGCCAGGCGTCGAACCACGCCCACCCCGCCTGGACGAAGAACGGGAGGGGAGCGGCGTGCGCGTCGCGAGCTGCCTCGACCAGCTTGGCCAGCCATGCGGTGGCGTTCGCGACCGGTCGCATCTCGTCCTCGAACTTCTTCCCGATCAGCACCGTCGTATCGGGGAGGCCGGCCACCCCCTGCTCTCGCGCCGCGCACATCGCCAGGTGCTCCACCCATGCGCGCACCCGGTGCTCGGCGCGCACGCCTCCGGCGCGCACCACGTAGCGACGGTTCCCGCGGATACCGTCCACGCGTCCCTCGAGCCGCCACCCGGTTCCGTCGATGGTGAACGGGACGGCGACCGCCGGCGTGTGATTTGGCACGTCCTCCAGCACGTCCTTGACGGCAGCCCAGAGCTTCTCGTGCCATGAAGCGCCGAGGGCCTGCGGCGGGAGCGATCCGTCGGCAAGGAAGCGCCGCTCCTCGGCGGCCGCGTCTCGCGTCCCGCTCAGCTCCGCCCCCAGCATCTTCGACTTGATCAGCCCCTGCTGCATCAGGTTGGGGACGAAGATCTCGTCGTCGCGGACGTCGGCTTCGTCGCTGTCGAGCGAGAAGCGCAGCACGCGCTTGCAGAAGTAGCGGCTCGGGTTGGTCCAGCAGTCGGTGAGGTCGCGCAACGTGAGATCGAAGCGCGCGCCCGGGCCCAGGCCCGGGCGTTCCAGCTCACCCGCAACGAACGGCGCCTCCATATTGCCAGCCAGTGCCTTTGCCCGCGCCGCGAGCGCCTGCGCCCGCGAGTAGGTGAAGAGCCGCGGCTCGCGCCCCGGCGCGAAGTAGCTCGCCGAGAACGGTTGCAGGGGATGCTGCACGACCACCGCTCGCCGCACCGCGCCGGCGGATCGCCGGTCGAGATGATCGAGCAGCTCGTCGATCACGACCGACGGCGCCCGCGGCGAGTTGTCGCTGACCGCGCGCCCACCGAAGGCGAGGATCAGGCGCTCGCGCGCCGCCAGGAGCACGTCGAGAAAGAGCTGGCGGTCGTCGGTGCGCAGGTCGCGATCGCCGGCGCGTCGGTCGTGTTCGAGGAGGTCGAAGGCCGATCGCCGCTCGCGCCGCGGAAAGACTCCATCGTCGAGCCCCGCGACCGCGATGACGCGAAACGGGAGGGAGCGCATCGGCTTGAGCGCCGCCACCGTCATCCCACCCTGCAGGAAGCCGCTTCCGAAGCCGTCGTCGTCGAGCTGGACCTCGAGCCAGTCGCGCACCACGGCGAACGGGACGAGCGCCGAGTGGCGCGCGACCTCCTGCAGCGCCGTTAGGCGGCCTATCGTCGCCATGACGCCGAGGATCATCTGCTGCTCCCCGGCGTCGCTCGCCACGAGGAAACGCTCGACTGCTCCCAACAGCGTCGCACTCCAGTCGGCAAGCGTTCGCGGGTTCCGCCAATTGGCGAGCGTGGCGGCGAGGTCGTCGACCCATGCGGCGAAGGTCGCCAGCGTCTCCGGATCTCCCGCCGTGTCTCCTGCCTCGGGGAGCACGCCAAGGACCAGGTCGTCGACGCGCCCCACCGCTGTTCCGAGAAGAAGCCGGTCGAGCCCCGCGCGCCATGACGCGTCCTCGTAGAGTGGAAGGGCGAGCGCAGCGCGAGACGTGTCGTCGTACCCCCAGCGCACATTCGCGCGGTCGATCAGCGGTTCGAGCGACTCGAGCTCACCTTCCGTGAGCCCCGCCGCCTGGCGAGCAAGCGGGTGGGAGAGGAAGCCGAGGACCTCGCTCCGCTCGAAGCGCCCCCCTTCAAGCGCGAGCAGTCGAGCCAGTGCCTCGGCCGCTGGCTCGGTGCGGCGCACCGGGCGATCGGCAATGCGATACGGGATGCGCGGCGTGTCGTCGGCCTTCACCCCGAAGACCGCATCGACCAGCGGCGCCCATTCGGCGGCATCGGGGACGAGAAGAAGGAGGTCGTGCGGGCGAAGCGTGGGGTCGGCTGCAAGGGCGGCAAGGAGCTGGTCTCGAATGATCTCGACCTGACGCAACTGTCCATGGGCATCGTGTATGCGGAGCGACGTGTCATCGGCCTCGATGGCGATCGTCGAGTCGCCTGCGTCGTTGCCCGCCAGCTCTCGCTGCAACGTAGCGAGGATCCCATTGTCCGCCGGTTGGCTCATCGCGAGATGCGTGAGCGTCGCCCCCCGATCGACCAGAGCGTCGATGAACTCGCGCGACTGCGCGCCGAACGTCGCGGCGATCGGGTGCGGAGCATCGGGCTCGAGCGAGGCGCTGTAGACGGTGACCGGAAGGTGCCGAGCGAGGGCGACGAGGAGTTCGACGAAGACCGGAGGGAGGGTGCTGACGCCGAAGACGGTGACGCGAGCCGGAAGGTTCGCGGGGGCGCCGAGGAGGAGCGCGTCGATCGTCCGACGCATGCGCGCCGCGAGGTGCATGGCGCCATCGCCAGCCTCGGCACACAACGTTCTCCAGAGCGCCGCCTGCCAGCGGGCGTGGGCCAACCCATCGGGCGCATCACGCCCCGACTCCCACTCGTGCAGGATGTCGGCGCGAAACATCTGGTAGTCGTCGAGTCGGGCTGCGATCTGCGTGGCGAGGCCAAAGCGCGCGCGCTCGTCGATCGCGCCGCGGCCGTCACCCCCCTTCAGGTAGGTGCGCAGGGGAGCGTACGCATCGTCGTGCTCGGGGAGGGCACGCAACAGGGCATCGATGCGCCAGGCCAGCGCGTCGCGCGAGAATGCGTCGTGCTCGTCGCGCCCCGTGCGTTCCTGCGCGAGACGCTGTCCCAGGTCCCGCACGAAGGCTGCCGGGAACGGCAGCGCCAGAGACCCTGCACACCCGAACCGATCGGCAAGCTGCAGCGTGAGCCAGCGCCGCATCCCCTGCGACTGCACGACGATGATCTCGTCCTCGCGCGGCGGGAGCGGCGTGCGCGCGAGTCTCTCCGCGAGGTGATCGAGGAGCGAGGGGAGGTGGGGGGCGAGAAAGAGCTGCAACGGCATCCCGGCGAATTTGGCGTGGTCGTCGAGATTGAAGCTATGGGTGGGGGTGACAGTGCGGATGATCCGGACTGGCCCGCAATGCGATGGTACCGGAACCGCTCCACCCATTACTCACGTTGGAGCGCGCCCTTCGTCGCTCGCCCGGCGGCCCCCTCTCTCCGAGGCGTGCGCACGAATCGGAGAATATGTCAGATCTGACATTTTCTGCGGTTGGGTTCATTGGCCGGAGAGGAGCACCCACGTCGCCAGCCCTCCATCGCGCGGCACCACCCATCAAGCGGCTCCACCCATCAAGCGGCTCCACACATCAAGCTGCATCACCCATGCACTGCATCGTCAAACCGCTGATCTGGCTCCCGGACGCGGTCAACGCCCCCCCACTCTCCCCCACGGGGCGCGAGCATGTCGCCGCGTGCCTTTGCTCCCTCCAACAGGGACGGCGCGTCGGCTTCCCGCACAGTCGGCGCGTCGACCGCGTGGGAGCCCGCTGCCACGAACTGTTCATCCAGGACAGCAAGCGTGCATGGGGGATCATCGTGCGAGCGGATCGCGACGC
>DAIESF010000283.1 GCA_027346425.1 Gemmatimonadota bacterium
CCGAGCACCTGGTGGTCGAGCAGGGGTTCAAGCGCGAGGACCCGCGCTATGCCATGGCGCAGCTCACCGAGTCGATGACCCGAATCTCCCGCCTGATCGTGAGCCTCAACGTGCACGCCAACGGATGGAGCATCGAAAAGGGGGCGCGCTTCTTCGAGGAGAACGCGCATATCCCCGGTCCGGCCGCCATGCAGGAGGCGTCGCGCGTCGCCTACGATCCGACCAATGGCGGCTACTTCCTGGGGAAACGCGCCCTGCTCACCCTGCGCGAGGACTACCGGGCGCATGCAGGGGGGACGTTCGACTTGCGCGCATTCCACGAGCGCGTGATGCGGAACGGGATCGCTCCCTGGTGGGCGCACCGGCAGTTGCTCCTGCCCGGCGATACCGGGGCCGTCCTGCGCTAGCGCACCCTTCCGGCGGCGGTCGTAATGCCCGCGCTCGCCAAGTCGCCGGCCGCTCTGGCCCCCGCATCGCCCCGGACGTAGAATCGCGACTCACCACGCCCAACGGCCCGCCGCTCCGTACAAGCGGCCGAACCTTCGAGTACCCACCGCCATGCTTGCCTTCGTCCGCCGATCGCTCGTCACCTTGTGCATCGCCACCCCGGCCCTGGCCGGCGCGCAGCAGCCCGAGGGGTTCAAGAACCTGCAGGTACTTCCCAAGGACATCTCGCGGGCCGACCTGCTGGCCACCATGCGCCGCTTCACCGCGTCGTTAGGGGTAAGGTGCAGCGACTGCCACGTGGTGAAGAACCCGGGGCAGATGCCGGAGCAGCTCGACCCGTCGTTGGACGACAAGGAAATGAAGAAGGTCGCCCGCATGATGCTTCAGATGACGATGGACATCAACGGCAAGTACCTCGTGCAGACGGGGCGTACCTTCACCCCACGGACGCGGGTGACGTGCGAGACGTGCCACCGCGGAGCCTCAAAGCCGCGCACGCTGGCCGCCGAGGTGATGGGGGCGCTCGAGGCCAAGGATGCGGACAGTGCGGTGACGCGCTATCGCGAGCTGCGGGAGAAGTCGTACGGGCGGGCGATGTACGACTTCGGCGAGGCCTCGCTCCCCATGATGGCCGACGAGCTGACGCGCGCCCGCCGGGGCGACGATGCGATGAAGCTCCTCCAGCTCAATCTCGAGTTCTATCCCAAGTCGGGGATGACCTATTCGGCGATCGCCATGGGGCAGGCCCAGCGCGGCGACACGGCGGCGGCGGTGGCCACGATCGAGAAGGGATTGGCCGCGTCACCAGACAATCCGCAGCTCAAGCAGCTCCTCGCGCGGTTGAAGGGGGAGCGGCCGCAGCCGTAAGTCCGCCGCAACACTGCCGTAGGGCGGTTGTGGTTCGCTGGACGGGGGCGCTGATCGGGGGTACGTTCGACCCGGTCACCGCCCCCGTGTCGTGCGTGTCACGCGCGCAGACGCTGCCGTGCGATCGCGCCGATGTGGGGTAACAGGCGACGACACGCTCCCCTGACGCCTTCTCACTCCCGGATCTCCCGTGCCCTCACGCAGAGAAGCCCTCAAGCGCCTCACGCAGGCGTCGGCCCTCGGTCTCGTCGCCTCGCCCCTCCTTCGCGAACTCCTTGCGCAAGGATCCCCGCTCGCCAGCGACGTGACCGAACCGGCCGGAGCGATGGTGAAGCGGTGCGGTGTGCAGCTGTATACGGTTCGGGGCGAGATGCAGAAGAGCGTCGAGGCGACGCTGGCCAAGGTCGCGAGTATCGGCTACAAGGAAGTCGAGTTCGCCGGCTACTTCGGGCGGACCCCCCGGCAGATTGCCGATGCGCTCAAGGCCAACGGGCTCACCGCACCTTCGGTGCACATTCCGCTCGCCGACCTCATGGCCGACACCAACAAGGCGCTCGACGCCATGCAGGTCATCGGGCACCGGTACGCCGTCATGCCGTGGCTCGACCCCAAGGAGCGGACGTCGATCGACAACTACAAGCGCCTTGCCGATCAGTTCAACGTGGCGGCAGCGGCGACCAAGACGCGCGGCATCCAGTTCGCCTACCACAACCACGACTTCGAATTCGCCACCGTAGACGGGGAGGTGCCGTACGACGTCCTCCTCGCTCGCTGCGACCGGGCGCTGGTGCAGTTCGAGATGGACCTGTACTGGACCAACAAGGCGGGGCGCAACCCGCTCGACTACTTCGCGAAGTACCAGGGGCGATTCCCCCTCGTGCATGTGAAGGACATGAAGGGCGACGGGTCGATGACCGAGGTGGGGGCGGGGACGATACCATTCGCCAAGTACGTGGCGAAGGCGCCACAGGCGGGGATCATGTACTACTTCGTGGAGCACGACAACCCGACCGATCCGTTCGCCTCCATCACCACGTCATTCAAGGCGCTCAACGCGCTATGAGCCACAGCCGTCGTGATGCACTCAAGGCAATCGGCGGGGCGGCCGTCGCCGGCGCGGCCATGGCCGCGTCGCCGATGACGGCGATGGCGACGCCGTCACGCGATGCGTTGCAGCCGTTGGCGGGGGCCGGGCGCCTCAAGCAGAGCGTTTGCCAGTGGTGCTACAGCAGCATGCCGCTCGACGATCTCTGTGCCGCTGCCAAGGGGATGGGGCTCCTCTCCGTCGAGCTGCTGAGCGAGAAGGACTGGCCGGTCGTCAAGCAGCACGGCCTCACCTGCGCCATGGCCAACGGCCCGTCGACGATTCCCGTGGGCTTCAACCGCCCCAGCGAGCACGATCGCCTGGTCGCCGAGTCGGAACGCCTGCTCCCGCTCGTTGCGGCTGCCGGTCTCCCGAACATGATCGTCTTCTCGGGCAACCGTGGCGGCATGGGAGACGGCGAGGGGCTCGCCACCTGCGTCACCGGGCTCAAGCGCATCACCCCGCTCGCCGAGAGGCTGGGCGTGACGGTGTGCATGGAGTTGCTCAACTCCAGGGTCGACCACAAGGACTACATGTGCGACCACACCGCCTGGGGGGCAGAACTCGTCAGGCAGGTGGGGAGCCCGCGCTTCAAGCTCCTGTACGACATCTACCACATGCAGATCATGGAAGGCGACGTGATCCGCACGATTCGCGACAATTTCGGTGCGATCGGGCACTTCCATACGGGGGGCGTGCCTGGGCGGAACGAAATCGACGGGGGGCAGGAGCTGCAGTACCCGGCGATCATGCGAGCCATCGCTGACCTGGGATACACCGGCTTCATCGGGCAGGAGTTCATCCCCAGGCGCGACCCGATGACGTCGCTGGCCGAGGGGGTGCGGACGTGCGACGTGTAGTGCGCGGGCTGTCGGCCTTCGCGCTCGTTGCGTCGGCCGCGTCGTGTTACGTCTGGCGCGTCGAGTCTGTCCCCGCCTCTGGCGCCGACAATCGCTCGCTCGGCGAGCGGGTGCGCATTACGACCGACAGCGGCGTCGTCTACGAGCTGGCCGATGCAAGAGTGCAGGGTAACAGCGTCGTGGGAGCGGCGTGGGAGCGGCGCAATCGTCCGGACAACGCACCGCCATCGCCGTGTCCCACATCAGGAAGGTGGAGCGGTGGAGCGCCTCCGGCTGGCGCACCACGGGACTTATCGGTGGTGTGGTGGTGATGATGTCCACCGTGCTGCTGGTGGGGCTGATCCTGATCCTGGTGAAGGCCGCTGGCGGGTGATCTTCTCCCCTCATCCGCTAGAGAGATGCCCTCACCTCGCTCCACCGTCCCCTGGTGAAATCGGGAAACTGCATGGGTGCGCTCCCCTTTGCGACCGACATCTCGCTCAACGGCCCGGGCGCCGACCAGGCCGCTGCGTCGTAGACATCGAAGTCGGGCGGGAGTCCCTCGCGCATGCACTGCACCAGCCGGTACGCCATCACGTAGTCCATACCGCCGTGCCCACCGCTCCGCGCCTTCTCACCTAACGCGCGCCAGAGCGGATGCTCGTACTTCGCCTTGTAGGCGTCGATCGACGCCCAGCGATGTTCCTCGCCTTCGCCCTCGATGTAGATGCGCGCTGGATAGTCCTCGAAAATCCCGTTGGTCCCCTGGATCGAGTTGATACGCGAGTACGGACGCGGCGACGAGACGTCATGCTCCAGGCGGATCGTCCGCCCCTTGGCCGTCTTGATGAGCGAGGTGTTCAGGTCGCCGGTGACGTACTGCTCCTTCCACTTCGGTGAATTGGTGGGCTCGTGATCCTTGCGCCACTTGGTGAGCCCCATCTCGGGGGTGCTCATCGAGACGAGGTAGTCGAAGCGATCGCCGCGATTGATCCCCAGCATGAAGGCCACGGGACCCAGGCCGTGCGTGGGATAGAGATTGCTGTTGCGCAGCGTGTGGTGCCGGCGCCGCCACAACCCCTCGTCGCGGTTCTCGAAGAGGATCTCGCGCAGGTCGTGATTGTACGCCGCGCCGGCGTGCTTGAGGTCGCCGAAGGCGCCTGCCTTCACCATCTGCAGGACGAGCAACTCGTTGTAGCCGTAGTTGCAGTTTTCCATCATCAGGCAATGGCGTCGCGTCCGCTCGGACGTATCGACGAGCGTCCAGCAGTCCTCGAGGGAATAGGCCGCCGGCACCTCCGTGGCGGCGTGCTTTCCGGCGTTCATCGCCGCCAGCACGACCGGCACGTGCCACTCCCACGGCGTAGCCGTGTAGACGATGTCGATGTCGTCGCGCCTGACGAGTTGCTCGTAGGCCTTGGGGCCGCTGGTAAAGCGCGCCGGCTCGTAGTCGTGCCCCGCCGTTCGCATCTGCCGCACCGCCATCTCCACCTTCTCGGGGACGGTGTCGCACAGCGCCGCAATGCTGACGTTGGGGACGCCGGTCAGCTCGTGCAGCACCGACCGGCCGCGCAACCCCGTCCCGACGATCGCGACGCGCACCACGTCGCGCTTCTCGAACGGAACGCCGGCCATGGTGGGGGCGGCGGACGGACGGGTGGTGGGCGCGTCGGCCGACGCCCCGCCAGCCGCATCGTGGGCGGAGAGCGAGCCGGCGCCGAGCGCGAGGCCGGCGCCGGCAAGCGCCGCGCCCTTGAGCACGTCGCGGCGTGAAGGATGGTTCGGGCGCATGGGAGGGAGAAGACGAGAAGACGAGAAGACGAGCTAGAACTGCTGCGCTCCGGGCCCGGCCGGCGACGTGAAGAAAACGGCGCGCGCAGCCGCCGCCGGAAATTCGGCGGTGTAGTGCTCGTGCCACGACACCATGAAGTCGTGCGCGTCACCCACCGGGACCAGCGCCCAGACGCTCCCGCCGAAGCCCGCACCGAAGGCCGACGCCGCGGTGGCCCCGACGTGTCTTGCGAGCCGGGCGAGGGCGATCGTTTCGGGGATCTGGTTGCCCAGCCAACGCTCGGCCGCCTCCTGCGAGCGGTCGACCACCGGGCCCAGCTCGTGCACCGCGCCGCGTGCGAGGATCGCCGCCGCCGCGGGGATCAGCGCGAAGTTCTCCAGCAGGAACTGTTCGAGGCGATTGCCTAACGCGGCGGCGGGGAAGGCGTCGCTGGCCGAGTCGCGCGC
>DAIESF010000293.1 GCA_027346425.1 Gemmatimonadota bacterium
GGTGATTGAGTGAGACCTCGACCGGAATCTCGCGGCCGTCACGGTGCAGTCCCTGCACCGTGAGCGAGGCATCCATCCGGCGCGTCGACGAGGGATTCGCCGTGTACTCCGTGCGCCAGCCGACATGCGCCTCGGCGAAGCGACCTGGGACCAGGCGTTCGATCGTCTGGCCGATCAGCTCGCCCTGCGCGTAGCCGAACATCCGCAGGAGCGAGCCGTTGGCGATCGTGATCCGCCCCGAGGCATCGAGTCCGACGATGCCATCCGGCGCCGCCTCGAGGAGCGATCGCACCCGGGCCCCTTCCACCGAGAGGTCGCGGCGCATGGGCTGCACCACGAGGACCCACATGAGCGGCGCGCTCAACACCGGACCGATGACGCCGCCGACGACCGCCGCCATGACGCACGACATCTCCGGCACGGCCGCGCTCAGGAGGAGTGTCGACGCGATGGCCGCCAGCCCGACCAGCATCATGGCGGTGACGAATCGTCCCGGCGACTCCGCGAGCGACTTATGGATGCCGGCGAACACGGTGCGCTGAGCCTTGCATGGTAGGAGTCCCTCGCCGCGATGCGGCGAGATGAGACGAATTCAACAATGGTGAGTTGACCGGCCTGCGCTGCGGAACACCTTCACCCGCTCC
This sequence comes from Gemmatimonadota bacterium, assembly GCA_027346425.1. Taxonomy (GTDB): domain Bacteria; phylum Gemmatimonadota; class Gemmatimonadetes; order Gemmatimonadales; family Gemmatimonadaceae; genus SCN-70-22. The sequence goes on from DAIESF010000293.1 coordinate 645, forward strand.
TGCGGCGCGCTGCGCTGCGTTGCTTGCAGCTGCACCCGACTCCACACCCCGGCCCCACCTGCCTCGCGCTGCCGACGCTAGCTGACGGCCTCGTGAGCGTGAGGTCACGGCGTCGCGCGCGTCTCCGCGTACGTCTTGCGGGCGTTGCGCACCAGCCGCCCGTTCGGCGCGCGGCAAACGTACGCGCTTCAGGGAGCGGGTGCAAGCCAACTGCCGCTCGGCGCGAGGCCACGAGCGCCCGACCGCCTGAGAACGTCCTAATGTGCGGCAGCGCGTGTCGGGCGCGGATGCGCGTCACGAGTGCCAGCGCGCCCCGCGCGCGTGCGACGCGCCCGGTTGGCATACCTCGGACCAAATACTAGTATGAGGCATGTAACAGCCGGTCCATAGGGGCGCACACACTGACGGCTCCGTCGAAACTTCCTGAGGGCGCGCCCGTACGCCTGCTCCACTTCCACCAGGCATGCCGACCATGCTCTCGCTATCGCGCGTGTTGCTCCGCTACTCGGCATGTTGAGACGTGACTGGCGCGGCGACGCGGCGCAGCGCTCCGATCTCGGTCATCCCGGCGAGATCGACGAGCGCACACTCGCGTTCTGGTTGCGCCGAATCCGACCGCTGGTGTCGCTGGCCTTCCGTCCCGACCTCGAAGGTGCGGAACATCTCCCGAGCGACCGTCCCTACCTCATCGTGTCCAACCACTCCGGGTTGGGAAACGCGGACGTGCTGGTGCTCACGAACGTCTTTGTGGCGCGCCTCGATACCATTGGAGCGATCGCCTTCATGGTGCATCCGATCTCATACGACGCATGGCCGCAGGGACCCTGGCTGCAACGCCTGGGCGCCATCCCCTCGACGCGTCAGGCGATCCGGAAGGCGCTGGATGCCGGTGTCCCCGTCCTGCTGATGCCGGGGGGAGATCACGAGGCGCAACGCCCCGTTTGGCAGGCGCGTCGCGTGGACTTTGCCGGCCGGAAGGGCTTTCTCGAGCTCGCAAGAGAGGCGAGGATCCCGATCGTTCCCATGGGCATCGCGGGTAGCATCTTCACCGCCCCGGTACTCTGGCGCTCGCGACACCTTCTCCCCTGGCTCTTCATCTGGCCGCGCCTCATGGGCGTCAAACGCGCCGCACTCAGCTTGCTGGGTCTCTTGGGAGCGCTGGCCATCTTCGCGTGGCGCCCGGCAGGGAGCCTGTACGTCACGGCCCTCGCAGCCTGGCTCTGGATCGCGTCGCCACTGGCGACCTTGCCCTGGATTCCCTGGAAGATCTCCGTGCGCATCGGGCGCCCATTGACGCCCGGTGAGCTGTTCGGCGGCGAAGGGGATGGCTCGCTCGATGAGGCGTATCGCCGAGTGGAATCCTCTGTTGAACTGCTCGTGAGGCAGTGACCGCGCGGGCGGTACGCTTATCGATCCGGCCGATTGCGCGAAGATCAAACGGAGCGATCCGGAAGGTCGAGAGCAGCGTACGACCGTCGTGACACCCACGTAGGAGTAGGCAACAACAGCACCGCTGCGCCGCCCGCCGCCCACCTACCGATCACCTGGCGACGCGAAGACGGCGCGGAACTCCCCGAAGATCGCCTCGTCAGGCCGAGGTGCCGCACCGAGGCGCGCGGTGAGGCTGCGCATCTCCGCCGGTCCTCGCCATCCCTCGAGAATCCAGAGCTGCATCGCGCCCAGCTGATAGAACATGTCGGTCTGCGGTTGCACGTATGCCCGTCGCATCTGCTGCACCGTCTGCACACCGGCCCGGACAATGGCGGTGTGGGCGATCCACTGCGGTGCTCCCTCCTCGAGCTCCATGATGGCCTCGCCGACTGCACACGACACGTGCGCGGTGTCCTGCGCGATGCGCACATCGCGCAGGGCAAGGTATCGCGTCTCGCGCGTCGCCACGAAGCGCCTCGCATGTTCGCGCGCACCATCGCGGTCCACGCTCCCCCCAGCATCTGGCATGAGTTTCGTCCACGCCATACGCAGCTCGCCCTGCTCCCGACGCACCAACTGCGCGATGCTGTCCCCGCCTGCGTAACACGACGCCACCAGTTGTCTTCGCGCCGGTTGATGATCCCATGCGGGCCACGCGTAACGGCGTGGCTGGTCGAGCCACGTGGGCACCTGCGAGTGCAGGTGAAATCCCTCATGCACCGCGAGGTAGAGCTGGAGCATGACCGGATCGGCACCTTGCTGCTGCATCACCTTCCCGAACGCCCCCAGGTCGTCGAATCGCAGCGGTTGGGGAAGCACGACCACCCGCGTCGCGCGATGCGTCGCCAGTACGCGACGAAGCTCTGTCGACACGTCTTGCTGCCTGGCGAGAGACGCCAACGCTTCCGGCGTTGCGCGCGGCCCTATGGGATCGGTGTCGATGAGTCCGTAGAGCGGGGTGGCGAGTGGAGGGGCGGAGTCGACGCTGATGACCGTCAGCGCCGAGCGCTGTCGCCAGAATGCCAGGCATGCGCGTCCCCGCTCCGCGCCGCCGGCTCCCCGCAACCAGAGCAGGAGCGGGTGACGGCCAACCGAGTAGTCCGCCCACGCCGGTGGCGCGGGC
>DAIESF010000271.1 GCA_027346425.1 Gemmatimonadota bacterium
CTCGGGTCGGGGTCCGACTATACCGTCTTCCTGAACTTCCTCGGTCTCCCGATCGTCGACCTCACCTTTTCCGGTCCGTATGGCGTCTATCACTCGATTTACGACAACCATTACTGGATGACGCACTTCGGTGATCCCGGCTTCAAGTACATGACGACAATGGCCGAGGTGTGGGGGCGGATGGCGTTGCGGCTGGCGAACGCCGACGTGCTCCCGCTCGACTTTCGCACGTATGCGGCGAGGGTCGACGGTTTCATCGGCGAACTCGGCGCCCTCCCCGGAGTGACGGACAGCCTCGACCTGACGGCGCTGCACGGTGCCGCCGCCGCCTGGGAGGCAGCCGCCGCCGAGCTGGAACCGGCGCTGCAACGTGTTGCGGCTGGCGGCGGGCGCAATGCCGCACTCAACGAGGCGCTGCGCAGCATCGAGCAGTCGTTCCTCCTCGACGGTGGAATTCCCGGTCGACCCTGGTTCAAGCACGCGCTGTACGCCCCCAAGTACACGTACGCGGCGCTCGAGCTACCCGGCGTGCGCGAAGCGGTCGATCGCAAGGACTGGACAGCCGCGCGGCGGGAGGTGGCACGACTGACCGAGCGACTGCAGGCGGTGGCCGATGGGGTGCGCGCAGCCGTGCGTTCGGCGCAGTAAGGGCAGCACCAGCGTCTTCGCCCTAGCCTCCCTAAGCCCCTACCGCTAACGTGGCCACGCTACCTCCACGCCTCGCCGTCATTCGTCCAGCCACACGGGCCATGAAGCGCTCTTCCCACTCTCCCGTCGCCCTCGCGCTCGCCATTGCGGCAGCCATGGCACCGATCCACTCGCTCGCCGCGCAGGGCGCCACGCAGGGCGGCACGCAGGCGACCAGCCGTGGCAACGCGGCGCCCCCGTTCACCGTCGTCGAGACCAGCATCGCCGAGCTTCGTCAGGCGCTCGAGCAGAAGCGCATCACCTCGCGGCAGCTCGTGACGCTCTATCTCACGCGCATCGCGCTGTACGAGGATCGCCTCAACGCCATCATCACCGTGAATCCCAACGCCCTTGCCGAGGCCGATGCGCTCGATCGCGAGCGCGCGCAGGGAAAGGTGCGCGGGCCGCTGCACGGGATCCCGGTCGCCCTCAAGGACAACATCCACACGACCGACATGCCCACCACGGGGGGCGCGCTGGCCTTCGCCGACCTCGTCCCCCCGTACGACGCGACGCTCACGAAGAACCTGCGGGCGGCCGGCGCCATCATCATCGCCAAGACGCAGATGACCGAACTGGCGAACTGGATCGCCAGCGGGATGCCTGGGAACTACACCGGGCTCAGCGGCTACGGGATGAACCCCTGGGATCCGCGGCGCGACCCTCGCGACAGCTTCTTCGACGGGCGTCCGGTCCTCACCACTGGTGGCTCGAGCTCCGGCGTGGGAACCAACGTGAGCTTCTGGGCGGCAAACGTCGGCACCGAGACATCGGGGTCGGTGCTGTCCCCATCGCACCAGAACATGCTCGTCGGGATCAAGCCCACGGTTGGGCGCATCAGCCGGCACGGCGTCATCCCGATCACCGCCGACCAGGACACCCCCGGCCCGATGGCGCGCACCGTGGCCGATGCGGCGATCATGCTTGGTGCGCTCGAAGGGGCGCAGCCCGATCCTGACGACGCGGCCACCAAGACGTGCCCGCCACCTGCCGGGCGTGACTACACGAAGTTCCTCAATCCCCGCGGCCTGGCCGGCGCGCGCATCGGAATCCCGCGCGCCTTCTTCTACGATCGGATCACGCTCCCCGGCAGCAGCAATCCGCGCGGCGGCATCCCCGAGGCACAGCGCGCCGTGATGGACGAGGTGATCGCCACGCTCAAGGCGCAGGGCGCGACGATCGTCGACCCGGCCGACATCCCCAGCGTCATCGACACCGTCGCCAGCAACAATTTTCTCAACTGGAACGTGTGCGGTGGACTCGAGGCGGCCAAGGGGCGCGATGCCGACTGCTCGATTGCCTTCAAGTACGGCATGAAGCGCGACTTCAACGCCTGGCTCGCCTCGCTGGGCGACAAGGCGCCGGTGAAGAGCCTCACCGCGCTTCGGCAGTGGAACATCGCCCACCAGCGCGCGGGGGCCATCAAGTACGGCCAGGCCAACCTCGACGTCTCCGACGAGATGGACCTGCAGGGCGATCGCGTGCGCTACGAAGCCGACCGCCGCAAGGACATCCTCCTCTCGGCAACGAACGGGATCGATGCTGTCATGAAGGCGAATCGCCTCGACGCGCTCCTCTTCCCGGGCGTGAGCAGCGCGGGGATCGCGGCGCGTCCTGGGTATCCCTCGATCACGGTCCCGTACGCCCTCCTTCCCGTTCCGCAGGGGACGGGGGCGCAGGCCTTCCCCGCCGGCTTCGAGCCCAAGCCGGCCCCCTTCGGCGTCACCTTCACGGCATCGGCATGCAGTGAACCCAAGCTGGTGGAGCTGGCGTACGCGTTCGAGCAGGCGACGAAGAATCGCAAGGCGCCGCCACAGTTTCCCTAACGACTTGTTGTAGCACAGCGCTGGATACGCGCGACGGCGGCGCCTCGTGATCGCCGCCGTCGTCGGGCCTAGGGTTCGTCGCGCAGACGATCGGCAAGCCGCAGCGCCATGGCGACGATCGTCAGCATCGGGTTGGCGAAGCCGCAGGTCGGGAAGGTCGACGCTCCCACGACAAAGAGCGACGCTGTTCCGTGCACACGCCCGTCCATGTCCACAACGCCCTGCCGTGCATCGGGATGCATGCGCGTGGTGCCGGCGTGGTGATGCGCGTGCGGGTCGGGGATCGCCCCCTCGTCGATGGTCACTCGGCCGAACCCTGCCGACTCGAGCGCGTGTGCCACCGTGCGGCGCACGCGGACGAGTTGCGCGTGGTCGTCCGGGTGCCACCGCCAGTGCAGCACCGGGAGCGGCGTGTCGTACGCATCCCGCCGCTCGCCCAGTACGATGGCATTCTCCCGGCGCGGCGGCTGTTCGAGGTTGAGCAGGACAGTGAATCCGTCGAAGACGCGCTCCGGGGCTGGGTGCGTGGACCAGCCATGCCCACCGGCGGGGAGCCACCGCTGGAGCGCACGCAGCGTTCCCGCGCGCCCGAGCGCCGAGCGCAGGCGTGCGCGCACGCGGCGCACGATCGGGAGGAGGGTCGCCGAGGCATTGAGCATCCCGTTCTCGCCCGCCACGCTGCCGTCGAGCGCCATTCGCCCGACGATCGTCGTCCCGTCAGCTGCACGATGGGCGTCGTACCAGGCAATGGCGCGCGGATCCATCCCGGTGGAGAGTGTGAGGGTCAGCGCCCGGTCGCGCGGATGCTCCATGAAGCCGCGTCCCAGCCATCCGGAGTCGTCACGCACCCCTCCCCCGCTTGCCGCGCAGAGCAGGAGGAGGCGCGCATTCTCGACGGCCCCGCCCGCGAGCACGACACGCCGGGCGCGCACCCGCCAGTGTGCGCCATCAGTGTTCGCCACCGTCACCGTTGCACCTGCCGGCTCCAGCGAGAGCTGCACGACGGTCGACCCGGGGCAGAGCCGCGTGCGGGTCCCGTCGCGTGCGCTGGCAAGGAGCGGCGCCAGCAATGCCGATCGAGACCCCATCTGGTACACGGCGGGGACGAGCCCACCGGTCGCCAGCTGGAGGGCAGGCGCCCCACCGTTTCCCCTCCACGCGGCGCCATCGTAGGCGAAGGGCCCCAGCCCGCACTGCCGTTGCGCCCGGACGAAGAACGGGCGAAGGTCATCGTAGGAGATTGGCCATCCGCCGGGAGCCTCGGGCCAGCGGGGTTCCAGGTCCCACGGGTCGAGTGGGACGTACTTGGCCCCCACGCCGCCGGGGGTCGGCGTGTTCCAGAGGGCGGTGGACCCACCAACGGCGCGATGCCGAGTCGTCGCCAGCCCCCGGTACGCCCCGCCCACCTCGGCGCCCTCGTTCAACGCCTGCGCTGCGGCGTGATCGGGCGCGGTGCCACTCTCAAGGATCACGACGTCCCGCCCGGCGGCGGCCAGCTGGGTCGCGACCACCAGCCCCGCAGGCCCGGCACCAATGATGCACAGCTCCGTCTCGATCGTCCTTTCTCTTGCGACCTGCGTCGCGTCGAGCTCCATGCGCCTCGCCTTTCGAATGGTGCCGCCCACCTGCCAAGCACGTGCCTGATTCGACGGTGACGATCGTCATCCCGTCACGGGGGCTGCGCGAGCGCGCGGCCC
>DAIESF010000299.1 GCA_027346425.1 Gemmatimonadota bacterium
CCCCGCGCAGGTTCCCCATCCCCTCCTCGCCGGTGGTGGCGGCGAAGCAGATCGGGTGGCGGGTCGGCAGCCGCGCGTCGTGGAGGGCGCGGGCGATGGCGATCATCGCCGCCACGCCGCGCGCGTTGTCGCCGATTCCCGGCCCCGAGAGGCGGTCGCCGGCGCGCGTCACGCGGTGCGGAACGCCGGCGTCGAAGACGGTGTCGAGGTGGGCGCAGACCACGACGGGCGGCGACGGTTCGCGTCCCCGGCGTTCGGCGACGCCGTTCCCCGCCTCGTCGATCCGCGCGTCGAGCCCCACCCCCCGCAGCAGCCGCTGCACGGCGGCGGCGCGCGCCGATTCCCCCCCGGTCGGGGCGGGGATCTCGGCCAGCGTCACCTGCAGGTCGATCGTCTCGCCATCGCTGGCGATGACCTGTCGCCGCGCGGGGAGGAGGGCGTCGTAGGCGCGCTGGATGGCGCCGCTGCTGGCGTGCATGCGGTGTAATTGCGACGGCAGCGACGGAGGGCGCAAGTACGCACGAAGGACGCGGCGAGTACATTAGTCGCCATGGCTCGCTGGAAGCTCCCCCGCAACGTCGTCGCGCTCTCACTGGTGTCGTTCTTCACCGACGTGTCGAGCGAGATGATCTATCCGCTGGTCCCCACCTTCCTGAGCACCGTGCTGGGGGCGAGCGCGCTCTCGGTGGGGGCGATCGAGGGGACCGCGGAGTCGGTGGCGGCGCTCCTCAAGTACTACAGCGGAGCGTGGAGCGACCGGCTGCGCCGGCGGAAGCCGCTGGTGGTGGCGGGGTACTTGATCGCCTCCATCCTGCGACCACTGATCGGACTGGCGCAGGGAGCGGGACAGGTCTTCGCGATTCGGGTGGGCGACCGCATCGGCAAGGGGATGCGCACGGCGCCGCGCGATGCGCTCCTCGCCGATGCGGTGGCGCCGTCGGAGCGCGGGCGGGCCTTCGGCTTCCACCGCAGTGCCGACCATCTTGGCGCGGTGGTCGGGCCGTTGCTCGCCTTCGCCCTGTTGCAGTGGGAAGGGGTGACGCTGCGCCACGTCTTCCTCCTGGCGGCCATTCCGGCGGTGGTGGCGATGGTGGTGCTGGTGGTCGGGGTGCGGGAGGATACGGGGGGGAAGGAAACGATGATGGGGGAGGGTGGGGGAGGGGGGATATTGACAGCGGGGGGGGGCCCCGCGAGCGCTCCCGAGGCTCTCATCCCCCTCCCCCCGCTCGGCCGGCGCTTCTTCGCCTACCTCTCCGTCCTCCTCCTCTTCACGTTAGGCAACTCCACCGACGCTTTCCTCCTCCTGCGGGCGCGCGACCTCGGCGTGACGGCGGCGCTGATCCCCGTCCTCTGGGCCGCACTGCACGTGGTGAAGTCGCTGTCGTCCACGCCGGCGGGGGCGCTCTCCGACCGCATCGGTCGCCGCGCGCTGATCGTTGCCGGGTGGGTGGTATATGCCGCGGTCTACCTCGGCTTCGCCCGCGCCACGCACCTGTACGAGGCCTGGGCGCTCTTCCTGGCCTACGGCGTCTACTTCGGGCTCACCGAAGGGGTGGAAAAGGCGCTCGTCGCCGATCTCGTCCCGGCGCAGGCGCGTGGGCGCGCCTTCGGATGGTACAACCTGGCGCTCGGGCTGGGGGCGCTCCCGGCGTCGCTCCTTTTCGGCGCGGTGTGGGACCGGTGGGGGGCGCCAACCGCTTTCATGCTGGGGGGCGGGATCGCCGTCGTTGCAGCTGCGCTCCTCCTCCTGGTGATCCCGCGCCGGCTCGCCACCTGACGCCACTCCCGCTACCGAGCGCAACGGCTTCCACGTCATCCGGCAGGTGCAACATGCCGGATTGCGGCACGACGTGTGGGGGATGGAGCGGGCGGACTGGCTGGCGGCGCCCGATGGGGACGCCGCCAGCCCCCTTTGTGCTACCGCTGCACGAGGATCAGGTACCGCGACGGCGCCCAGAAGTGTGCCGGATCGTTGATCCGAAGCTCACCCCGCACGCGATTGTTCTTCGCCGCCGAGGCGTCGGTGTAGGCCAGGTCCTGGCGCGACACCAGCTGATACTCCCGGTCCGACTTGGGGAGGGCGATGGCGAGGTCCTGCTTCTTCGACATCACCGTGAAGGCCGACCGGTCGAGCGTGCGCGCCGGGACCAGCGCCTTCCCGCGGCCGAAGAAGAACTTCGTCCCTCCTTCGCGGCGAACGATCCCCTTGTCGCGCAGCTCCTTCTCCGTCCCGATGGCGATGAAGACGGAATCCTCATGCGCGGCCATGGCGCGATTGACCGCGACGACCGAGTCGTTGCGCGACGCCAGGACGACATTCGCCCGCGACAGGCTGTCGACGCGCGTGGTGAGCATGGCGATTTCACGCTGCTGCTGGTCGACGCTCGCCCGGAGGTCGGCGATCGAGCGCTCGTAGGTGCGCAACTGCGCGACCTGCGTGCTGTCCCACTCCGCGTGCTTCGACCGCTCCTTTCGCATCTGGCTCACGCGCGCCTCGGCGGCGTTCAGCCGGGCGATGACGGCGTTCACCTTGCGCTGGGTAGCGGCGAGTTCGGAGGAGGCGGAGGCGACACCCGTCTCGGGCTTCGCCGTCTCACCCTTCACCTTGAGATTCCGGACCTTGGCCAGGGAGCCACTGATCTCGGAGATGAGCCGGGCGCTGGTGGCGGCATCGCCGATGAGGGCGCTCTGCTCGCTGAGCTGGCGCTGCTTGGCCGCGAGGAGGGAGTCCTTGAGGACGATGAGGGAGTCCTTCTGGCGTCCCGACGTGGCCAGGGCGAGGCCGGTGTCGGCGCCATGGTAAAGCGCGGGCTCGCCCTTGCAGGCGGCCGTTAGTGCGACGGTGAGGAGCAGGAAGTATCGGCGCATAGTCGGATGGGAAAGGCGCTCAAACGGATCGCATGGATTGCGATCAGGCGAATTGCGCTGGCCGGGGTGAGTACTCGGCGAATCGGCAGTGGCAGGATGTGCCGCCGAAATCTAGCGACTCGGCACTCCTGGGATACCTGTCGACACGCCGATCCACATCCCTTCTGACATCGCGTGCGTGTCGCGCGTCACAAAGCCTAACGCACCATCAAATATCTCGCATGGCGGGCGCGTGTCCTGTGACCGGGGTCACACTCGGCGCGATGTCGGCGGCCGTGGCCGGCAGGGGGCCCGCTGGGCGATCCTGGCCGAATGCAGGAGGATGCGCCGCGCCGAGATCGGGGATCGGGGCAGGCGCGAACCTCGCGGACCCGGCCGTCCCCTGCGTGCCAGCGCCTAACGAAAGCCGCCGGAGGCCCGTGGGGGCGCAGCGCGCTTCTCGAGGACGACGAGGGCAATCCCGCCGAGGATGCACGCCGACGTCACCGCCAGGCGCACGCTGATCGGCTCGCCGAGCATCACGACGCCCCCCAGCGCCGCGATGACCGGGACGCTGAGTTGCACCGAGGCCGCGCTGGTCGCTCGCAGCGCCGGGAGGACGCTGTACCAGATGCTGTATCCCACCCCGGACGCCAGGGCCCCCGACGCCACGGCCTACCCCACGCCGGCGGCGTCGATTGCAACACGCCGCTGCGCCAGCAGCAGGAGGCCCAACGCCGCGGCAATCAGCGCGGCGCGCAGAAAGTTGCCAGCCGTAACCCTGGTGGGATCACCCCGGCCGCGACCGCGCAACGAGTAGACGCCCCACGCGACACCGGCGCTCAGCATGAGGAGTGCGTCGACGAGCGGCGGTGAGGAGAGTCCCGGCAGCAGCAACGCGACCAGCCCCCCGAACGCCAGGGCGAGACCGACCACCTGCAACCACCACATGCGTTCCCCCGTCCACAGGCCGTAGCCGATCATCGTCGCCTGGACCGCCGCGAACAGGAGCAGCGCCCCAGTCGCGGTCGGGAGGTGGACGTAGGCGAAGGAGAAGGCCACCGCGTAGACGAGGAGGGCCAGCGCCGAGCGCCAGTTGCCCGCGCCGGCACGGTGTCCGCGCGTCGCCCGCACGATCACCCAGAGCGCGAGGGCGCCGGAGAGCAGACGGATGGCGGTGAAGCTTGCCGGGTCGATGGTGGTCCCCTTCAGGGCGGCGCGGCACAGCAGGGAGTTTCCCGCGAATGCCGCCATGGTGAGCGCCGTGAGCAGGACGGTGCGTGCGGAGGGCATATCGGCGGCGAAATGTGGCGCCCGGCGCGGCCGGCGGCGAGAGGTGGGTGGCGGCTCGTGTCGCGCGGCCAATGCCACCGTTAGCCGGCGGTGCCAATCGACTGGCCAATAACCAGGCGATGTCCATCGGGCGTACGAAGGACGAACTCGCGCAGCCCGTATGACCGATTCGCCGGCGAGCTGAGTATCTCCGCTCCGCGCGTCCGCACCTCCTGGTGATACGTGTCGACGTCGTCGACGAGGAGGTGGACGAACCACGAGTGGTTGCCCGTCGCCTCGGCCGGGACCTCGTCGCGACACTCGCCGAGCATCAGGTGAAACTGCTCGCGCGAGAGGAAGGACCAGCCGGGGGCAGAAATGGAGTCCTCGACGAAGCCGAGGACGTCCCGATAGTAGCGAGTCGACCGCGCGAGATCCTGGACGGCGAGTACCGAACGCGCCCGCAGAATGCTTGTCATGGAGAGTATCCTCGTGTCATCCGGCGAGGGGAGATGGTTTGGCGCCGATCGTTCTCGAGAGATCCGACCGGCGCAACACGGTCGATTCGCGTGACGATCATTTCGCGGCGAGGGGCAGTGTGCTCACCACGTCAAATATCGAGAGCGTGGGCTCCGCGCCTGCCGCGCGAAACATCAACACCCCGGCCGGAGTGCCCGCATTGCGCATCGCCTGCAGGGCGTCGCGGCTTTCCCACCAGGTCTGGATGCGCCATCGAGAGGGCTCGCGTGAATCACGCAGTAGTTCTGTGCGGACAAGCCCGGCGGGAAGGGAGGTCGTGGCGGCGCCCTGATACGCGGCCTGGAGGGCCGCTTCCTGGCCAGGCGGGACGGTGGCTTCAAGGACTGTCAGCACCATGCGTGGTTCCTCCAATCACGGCGTGGGTTGCGGCGTACGGCAGGCTGCGCTGGGGCCGGTCAACGTGAGGGACGGGTAGGCGTCCACGGCCGATCGCGAGATACGATGGGGGTGGCGCCGCCAAACCGCCACCCCGGCGCCGCCATCTGCATCAACCGCCGTTAGGCGCCCGCGCGCTACGCGGTGGAGGCGGCGCTGGCG
>DAIESF010000301.1 GCA_027346425.1 Gemmatimonadota bacterium
GTGGCCATGGCATCACCCGACACGATGTATCGATCTCGCGGGGGCTCGGGGAGAGTTCGACTCACTCGCCATGTATCTTGTGGCGATGGCGGACGCGTCCGACAGTCTCAACCGGTATTCCGTTCGCCTGGAGTTTGACGCACAGAGACGATTGATCCTTTATCAAGACTCGCGCAACACAGCCTGGCGTCCGGGCGAACCGCGAGGGCCGCACACTGTCATTGATATCTCAACCGGGCTGGGGAAGACCCACGCAATCCGTATTGGGAGTGCCACGATATTTCGGTTTCGAGGTGCTGCCCTCACCCAAGAGCTCCTGCGAGCTGACGCCGAGGCGATGTGGCGGCATCCTGCGCTCGACGTACAGCGCTTGTACGACCGCGCGATGGAACGCTGCGCGCCGGGCGGAGGTTTTACCTCAGGGTTCGAACAGCTGCCGTAAGGGCACAGGGTAGAACAGGCATGGCCGAGGTGCTCGGCTGAACTACAGTCGGAAGCTGCGGAACGACTCAGAGTAGGGGACGCCAACGAAGGGCAGCCAAACGTTGTGACTCAGCTGCAGCGGAAGGCAATAGAGCGAGCGGAGCGAGCGCACGCTAGATCCGCTGTCTGCTGCAGCGCGTGTTCTGTAGCTGGCGCCTCGACATCTGAGGCGAACGCGATGAACGCGCACCAGACGCTACCATTGATCAAAGCTTCGCGCGGGACCTCCCGGAGCAGAGTCTCGTATAGCGCCGGCTCGTATCGTACTTCCTGAAGCCGAATCTGACTCGGAAGGTAGACCGCGCCATCCGAGGCACGAACCGTCAGTTGTACATCCCGGGGCACGCCTGCTATTGCTTCGGGCGACATAGGTGCGAGCGCTACGGGCCCAGGGTTCGTGACTCGAGTCGCGGCACACTGCGCCCGCTCGGCAACGATGTCGGGTTCGACGGCGTGCTGTTGGACGCCAACGCCAATCGCGGGCGGCCAGAAGATCTGCCAGACACCCTCTAGTGTCACCGCATCTGGAGCAGGGACGAGAAAGGCTGAGAGCGACGGCCGCTTGTTGCGCGATGGTGGGTGCGCATGCTCAGAACTGGCGCGCACGATGAGTTCACCGAGTGATGCGTCACCACGCCATAGCGTCAACGTCATTGACCAGTTCCTCCGACGGACCCTATTTCTACATCACGTTCTAGCTCGGCGGTCTGCTGTCGCGCATGCTAAGCGGCACCGCGCGCGGACAGCCAGCGTTTGAGCGATGCCTGGCTCTCGAGCGAGCGTCGTCCGGCCACGAGCGCGTCCACGCTGATGTCTTCGTCGAGGGCGGGCCAGTGAATTCCCTCGCCGTGGCCGATCAGGCGCCAGTTAGCCCGCTCCTCGGGCGTCGCATGCATCAGGCGCGGGAACCAGATCAGCGGCACGGTCAACGTGCGGCCATCGAGGAGTTCGACGACCAGGCTCTCGGCGGTGACCAGAACGGACGCCGCCAGAGGCGGGTTGAGGAGATTAGGCGCCGAAGAAGTCATGCCAAGCTCCGAGAAGGGTGTCGCGATGCTCGCGGACCAGGGCGGCAAGTCGGCCGAGCTCTGTGCCGCGAAAGCCGCCACTGTCGTGCAAGCGAACGGGGTCGAGCCAGAACTTGGCCCAGCTCTGGTCGCGCTCAATGTGAATATGCGGCGGCTCGCGGCCTTCTTGCGAGTAGAAGAAGAGGCGGTAGGGGCCGACGCGCAGGACCGTAGGCATCCCGAAAGGTGCAGGACGCGGGGCGGTTCAGGCAAGCGCTCCGTGGGAGATGCGGATCATTCGACGTGCGCTGTTCCCCCATTCGCTGCGTCGTGAACGCCGGCCGAGTGCCGCTTAACGTCCGCGTTGAGCAGCGAGGGCTGACCATAGAGTGCGGCCGCAGGCCGCACGAATCGATGCTGCCCTCGTCTGCTCCAACGCTCAGTTAGCCGGGGGCGCCGCCGTGCCTGAAGCGAGCGGGTACGGGTGATAATGGATGACGGCTGCCATGTGCGCCGGTAGCGCATCGTAGTTGAGGGCGTAGCGCGAGAGTAGCTGGGCAACGGGGCTCGCGGCCTCATGCAGCACAGCGAGGAGGAAGTGCTCGGTGCCAAGGTGCTGGTGGTGGAGCTGTCGGCACTCGACCTCGGCCCGTTCCACTAACCGACGCTCTCCCTCCGTGAGCGGGCGCGCGACCTCGCGGGGGCGCGGCCGACCGCGCGGCTCGAGCAACAGTTCGAGATCGCGACGGAGGGCGTCCAGGGAAATGCCGGCGTGCAGCAGCACGGCCACCGCGGGGTTCTCACCTTCCCGCAGAATGCCGACGAGCACATGCGCCTCGGTGACGTCGTCGTGTCCCATGGCCGCGGCGAGTGCGCGCGCGATCGAGAGCGCTACGCGGACGCGAGTCGTTAACGGAATCTCCGTACGTCCCTCCTCGTCGGTCATCCGGCTAACGCCTAGTTCGGCTGCGCCGCCTGCAATGAAAGCCCGGAGCGCATCGGAGGGCTCTCCTAAGCTAAGCGGCGTCTGCTGCAACGCCAGTTAGGCCTCTGGGGAGCGCGATTCGGGCGGTCCGAGCAGCTCACTAATTCGCTGGATCTGGCTCGTCACGTCTGTAGTCGGCGCGCACTTTGACGTGTAGACGGTGTCGCCCCGCTCGACAGGAATGGCGTCACCCCGACCATCGACGTCGTCGGGCGTGCCAAAGACGAGCAGGGATCGTCCGCGCCTGAGCGAGGCGCCGCACATGGTGGTCTCGCTTGCGGTGCGGACGACGACCGTCCGGTCCACATCACCCTTCCACGCGCGCAGCACGCGGACGGTGGCGATGGCGTCGGTCGAGCGCCAGGCGCGTCCGGTCGCGCTATCGACGGCGATCGTCACCGGCACGAAGTCGATCCGCTGGACCACGCCGACGAAGACGGCAGAGGCCGCATTGCGGGCCGCGAACGCCGTCGCCTCCGAGGCGATCGGTGGTCCGAGAATGCAGGTGCAGGGTGGAGCCCAGAGACACGCGGCGAGCGCGGGAAGCACGAAGAGTGTAGTCACCGCTCATACCTCTCGTGGAAGAAGGCCAACGTGGAGTTCAGCAGCCAAGGCATGCAATAGA
Organism: Gemmatimonadota bacterium; assembly: GCA_027346425.1. Lineage (GTDB taxonomy): Bacteria > Gemmatimonadota > Gemmatimonadetes > Gemmatimonadales > Gemmatimonadaceae > SCN-70-22. The sequence continues at coordinate 3,101 of DAIESF010000301.1, forward strand.
ACGCGGCCGTAGGCCGCGTTCCGAAATGCCTTGGTCTGCTGCAACGTCCGTTAACTGGCGCGCGCGCTGATCTCGACGAGCGGTTCGCCGGCCTTGAGCAGGACGACGACCCGCGGCCATGCCGTCATCAAGAGTTCGCGTAACGCGCGATTGCTGGTATTGCCACACGTCAGCCACACGATCTGCGGCGGCGGGCCGCGGCGTCCCACGAGGGCGACGAAGTCCGCGTCCTTGGTGAGGACCACGGCCCCGGCGTCGCGCGCTGCTTGGAAGATGACGGGGTCTTCGGCGTCGCGCAGGTGCAGGTCACGCACCGCCACCGCGGCGACACCAAAGGTCTCGCGGAGCCACCCGGCGAGCGTCGGCGCCAGCTGGGCGTCGATCCAAACGACCATGGACCGCAGGCGACCGCGCGGACGCCGCTACGCGGCGAGGACGGGATGGTCCAATCGGCGGCTCGCGAAGCGCAGGCAGGCGGTCACGTCCGCGAGTTCCAGATCGGGGAGCTCGTCCACCACGTCCGCCGCGGAGAGGCCGGCGGCGAGCAGGTCGAGCACATCGATCACCCGAATCCGCATCCCGCGCACGCAGGGCCGCCCCCCGCACTGGTCGGGATTGACGGTGATGCGGTCCATTAGCTCGACGGTCTGTCCCATGGGCGGCTCGCAGCGTGAAGGGCTCCGGAAATATAGCGCTGCCAACAGGTTGCGCCACACGGTCGCCTGGGAGCCAGTTAACGTCAAGCATCAGCTGCGGCCGAACAAATACAGCGAGCGAAGCGAGCACACAACAGATCGGCCGACTGCTGCATGCGGTGTTCGACGGCGCCCAGAGCCGCGCGTCCTTACTCGGAATCGAGCGTCTCCTCGAGAAGTGTGCAGAGCGTTGTCACCGACGAGCCGAACAACGCCTTCCTGTTTCGTGGGGCCGTGCCCGCCAGAAGGCCGACGAGCGGTGGCGGGCTCTCTTGTGAGTACTCGTCGTATGGGTTCAACAGCCAGATGCCCCCGCCGCTCATGCCAGCCATGTTGGGCCGCCCACCTCTTCCGCGCGGCCCCTGAATACGTCGGTGATCGAAGATGAGAGCAGCGTGTCGGCCACGCTCGAGCCCAGCGGCGCTGTATCGGCCCTCCGAGATCTCGGGTGCCTGATAGAAGCGGTGCTGGACATGATACGTCGCGGCCGCTCGGTCCTTCCATTGAAGCTTCCCAGGGAGACCGACCACCACCAGCCGCTGGCTCCAATGTCTGACGAAGCCGTCAGAAGCCGCAACTGCAAGGAAGTTGGCCTTGCCGAGCCCCTCAGCCTCGCTGTTCGTCAGCTTGACGAAGCCGAGGTCCACGAGGTCCTCGGTGCGTGGCTTCCCTATCGGCTTTATGGAGACCCGCGGTATGCCTCGAACGGCATGTTGCGACATTCCGTCGATCAGCAGGTGCACGCCCTCAGGCAGGCCCTCGAAGACATGAGCCGCGGAGGCGAAGAAGAACCGGTCTCGATACCGAAGGAGCACTCCCGACCCTTCGTGCTCCGGCTCGCCCATCGCATCGACACGATAGACGGGCACCACGCTTCGTCGCACAATCTCGACCGCTGCGTGCACTCGCGCCGACACAAGCGCATTGAAGCCCGGAGGTACCTTCTTGTGCACCATCGTACAGTCACGCCGTCGAACGTTGTAGCTCAGCTGCAGCGGAAGGCAATAGAGCGAGCGAAGCGAGCGTACAGCAGATCCGCTGTCTGCTGCAGCGCATGTTATGCCGCCGCGCTGCCATGGGTGACGGACATCAGGCTCCCGTCAGCGCGACGCGCTCGAACGCCTCCACCTCACGGGCAATCCTCTCGAGCGCTCCTGCCTCGAGTACCAGATCAGCCGACGCCGACCACGCAGGGTGCATCCGATCCGATAGTGTGACGGTAAGGTTTACGTGCCCCGTTCGATCACAGGTGGCGGTCAGTTCAAGCTCACCCTCAAGCGATTGCCAGGTGCGCGTGCCCGGCCATCCACGCCAATCGCGCGCGAAGCTCGTGAAGAGCTCAGCAAGGCCGGTCGACTGATAGCTACTGACGCGACCAACGGCCGCAAGGCCGCGACAACGGATTGTCGCCGACAGCCAGTCCTGAGATATCATCTCTAGGTCTGCGCGCGAATCACCCTGCGCCGAGACGAACGATACGCAATGTGTCACATTCGTTGGGTTGACGGCATAACGCTTGGGTTCACCTGCAGCCGAACGGCATAGAGCGAGCGGAGCGAGCGTACCATAGCTCGGCTGACTGGTGCAACCCTTTGTTATGCCGCACCAGCGCCCCGGTCAAGCTAGCGTCCAAGCCGGAACGCGAGGAACCCGGCAAGGCTGGTCGGGCGGCGGGACCCGGACAAGGTGTGATACCGCAGAGTTAGCAGAGGTCCGAAGCCGCGGCGCGCGCCGAGCGCGAGGGTCCCGCCCACGCCGGTGCGCGTACCGTCGAACGTGGTGCGCTCGACCGAAGGCCCTAGGCGGAGACCCCACTTGGCGGAATGCGCGCCTGGCGACCAGAGGATGGCGATGTTGGCGAGACTGCCCGGTGGCGCGCAGCTCGGACACGCGAATGGTTGGAAGCCGCGCGCGACGGTCGTGGCGACCAAAAACTGCGGCGCGACGGGAACATCGAGTGCGACGCCCGCGAGCATCTGTCCGGCGTCGGTGGCGCCCGACTCGATGTCACGCGGCCGCGGAAAGCCGCCGGATCCCAGGAACGGTAGGAGGGCCGGTCCCCCAGATGTGCGTGCGGGGGCCTGCGCGCGACCAACCCTCGGCAGCGCCGCGGTGAGGAGCAGCGCCGCTAATCCCGCGACTACACGACTCATCAAAGGGCGCCTGTCCTAGAGAGCTGCGGCATAACGGCTTGGCGTTCACCCGCGAGCGGCCGTCCGCGGCCGATCGTCGGGTGCAACGCCATGTTGGACGGCGCGCGACATGCCCACCGTCAAGCTCCGGTGCCGAGTTCCGAGTAGTGGTCGATATTGGAGTTTATGAACCACGTTCCGTCCACCTTTTCCAGGGCGTAGGCCTCCCGCGACTCCTCGTGGACCGGAATGGAATCTTGAGCCTGCGTCAACGCAAATCGGTATGCGATCTCCGCGACTGCCCGTGCACCGCCGGCGAGGATACGGATATCCTCGAACACCGGACCGATGACTCGTATCTCGGAGTACTTGGCGATGGCCCCGTCGAAGTGTGCAGCAATGTCAGCCTTCGATTGCCTCTTTTCTGCGCGGAGACCATAGACCCTGGTCGCGCCCTCGGCCCAGCATATGAGATATGCGTCGCGATCTCGCTTCACCCAGGCCCGGAAGAGCGCACAGATGCGCTCCTTCACATCACGCTCCGGCGTGGAAGCCCGAAGTTTCCAGAACAGCGACGGATTGCGGATGAGCGCCACAATTGGGCGCTGCCTGATTTTGGGCACGGCCGCGGTCATCCAGAGGAAGACGAAGCTAGCAACGATCGAAGCGACCACGCCGAGAATGAATCCGATCAGAAGGTCCATGATGATGATATCCCTCGTCCGTCCAACGAACGGCGTTCTGCTGCGAACGCTTGAATAGAATGCGGCCGCGCAGCGGCCGCTACCGAAGACAATCGCGTTCGTCAGCAGCAACGCTTGTTATCCGGCCACTGGCTACCGAAGATCTGGCGGCAGAGAGCCGGACTGAAGCTGCGCGAGAGTCGCGAGGCGCCCCTCTAGGTCGGGCTGTGACAACATTCCACAGCGATACAGGGAGCGAAGGAAATCTGTCGGCTCCCGAGCTTGCTTGGTCGTATTGCACTCGTGGCACGACACAACGATGTTGCGATAAGAGTTGTCTGTACCGACCGCGCGGGCGACTACGTGATCGAGTTCGCAGTTGTCCGGGCGGACGTGCTTGAGACAATAGAAACAGGCCTGATTCTCGCGCGCGAGAAGTGCCAGTAGATGAACGCGACCAGAGAAGAAATCGATCGCATCGATATCGACGGCGTCGGCTGGCTGAATCTCCGGAACGACACCTGGTATCTCGAGAGGCAAGAGGACTCGGATCAAGTGACCATTCCTTGACTTCTCTTCGATACGAATACAGCCACGGTCGTGAAGGCTGCGAAGGTCATCGCGGATACTCGAACTGACACTCAGCGCGGCGGCGAGAGGATCAATGGCAAACAGAGCAGTCTCTTTGCCGACAAGGCGCGTATGACGGAATAGGTGGTAGTAAATGCTCCTCTCTCGCAGGCTCATCTTCATGGCGAGGAAGAGATGGTCTTCGCATTGCTTCAGCGTCGTCTCAATGTCCACGGGGCGATTCTCCTAGCACGTCCAAGAACAGTGGCCGCTACTAACGTCGCAATAGAGAGTCCGATGGCGCATCCCTGCAGTCTGGACTCAGGCTCAGGTGGTGACTTCTGGGGTGACGCCATGGCTCCAGTCCGGATAACGTTGAAGCTGAGCTGCAGCCGAGGGAAACAAAGCGCGCGAAGCGCGCATACAAAAGCTCGGCTGTCTGCTCCAGCGCATGTTATACCTCATGGGCGCCACAGTCGCGCCTCAAGGATGCGATTCCAGAGCGCTTCGGGCTCAGCACCCTGCACAATCCTACCCTCGGAGCCCTCCACGACAAAACGAGTCAGGGGAGAGAGGGCTAAGGAGGGCAGCGCCGATTCCGGACGAGCGAAAGGATTCGTGATGCCGTAGAACTCGGGCCGAGGTGCTTCCAGTCCGCGAAGGTTGAGGGCGATCGCAGCACCGAGACGACTGTGCTTCTGTCGTTGAACGAACATGTTGCGAAAGCTAGGTCCCATGCTCGGGTCTGTCGCTTGCACGCCGTCGAACTTCATCCGTACGATCGTCCGTCCGAAGAACGCCTCAAAAAGATCGGAGTGCAGTAGTCCGAACGGCATGCGAAGTATCTCGGAGTTCGTGCCCACGATAATCACGAGCGTGGGCCTATCTCTCGGAAGTTGGCGGTATGCCCTCTTGAGCACAGCTGACAGGCGCGAAGAGTAGGACGGGCGGATGCCTACCCACTCTCCGTGAACCCATTCCCCAAGCGTCTTCACCTCAATGAAGACGGAACACCCCTCATGCGTCACAAACTCCCAGTCACCGCGCGCCATTTGGTGGCCGGGTGGCTCGTGGCTCGCGTACCGCCAACCCAGGGCGCCCTCAACGAACGCCGCAGCCACAAGCTCGGACAAGATCTCCCAGATCGGAAAGGACGCCGAGCGGCGTTCAGCGTGAGCACGTGCGTGGCTGACGTCCTTCGCAGGAATGGACTGAAAGCGCCTGCGGAAATGATCACGCAGTCCACGCCGCAGACAGTATGCAAGGCCGAGGTTGGCGACGACGGCGAACCAGGACGAGCGATCACCCTTCGCGAGCCACCACGCGGACGAGATGCCATCGCGCGGCTCGTCAAGGCTATCGAACCACTCGCTTCCGCTCCAGAACTCGGCTCGGTGATCATCGAGCTCAGGGATCACACGCGACGTCAGGAATGAGGTATAACGCGAATTCTACAGCCCCATATATGCCATACTAAAACCGCACACCACCGTTATCCGACACCCCTACACCAGAATAACCCCGCCACCGACTTCCAACCATCTATCCGAAAGTCCCTGAAACGCAACACCTTGGGCCCGTCGCAACACCGCACCATACCGCGTTATCCCTGCGTGCACGTTCGGATAATCACACAAGCCGTCGCAGGGCGGGCCAAGAGGAAGCATGCGCGGCGCGGGTGCCTCGCGTTGCCTCCCCTAACAACACCGCGCCCCCGGTCGCGAATACCGGTCCTCCAGCCGCTGCTTGACGAACTCGTCCCGCGTCAACGGCGCCCGATCGGGATGGCAGGCGTGTTGGTGCCGCAAATACCCCTCGTAATCCGGCGCCCCGATGATCCGGTTGAGCGTCGACGTCGCGCGCAGGAGCCGCGCCTTGAGTGCCGAAAGCGACTTCATCGCCCATTCCCTCCGCCACGGTGTCTCGAGGCGCCCTGCGGAAGCGTCGACTCGAACAGATCGAAGATGCGCCGATACTCGTCGGCCCACGACGACGGACGCACAAAGCCGTGGTCCTCCACCGGGTACACCGCCAGCTCCCACCCGGTCTTCCCCAACTCGATGAAGCGCTGCGTGAGGCGCACGATGTCCTGGAAATGCACGTTCACGTCGACCATCCCGTGCGCCATCAACAGCGGATCCTCGAGCCCCTCGGCGAACCAGATCGGCGACGAACGGCGGTAGGCCAGGGTGTCCTGCTGCGGCTGGTTGAGGATGCGCGCGGTGTAGCCGTGGTTGTAGTGCGCCCAGTCGGTCACCGAGCGGAGCGCCGCACCGGCCCCGAACTCCTTGGGCGCGTTGAAGAGCGCCATGAGCGTCATGAAGCCGCCGTAGCTCCCGCCGTAGATGCCGATGCGCTCGGGGGAGATGCCATAGGTCCGCTGCAGGTACCGGGACCCGTCCACCTGGTCCTGCAGGTCGCGCCCCCCCATCCACCGATAAATGGCGGTGCGCCAGTCACGCCCGTAGCCGGCGCTCGCCCGATAATCGATGTCGAGCACCACATATCCCTTGCTCGCCAGGAAGTGGTGGAACATGTACTCGCGCGAGTAGCTGGACCAGTAATTGTGCACGTTGTGCAGGTACCCGGCGCCGTGCACGAAGATGACCGCCGCCCCGTTAGGCGCGGCCTTCACGTCCTGCGGACGATAGATGCGCGCCGGCACCTCCACCCCGTCGGAGGCCGGAATCTTCACGATCGCCGGGACGATCCACGGATACGCGAGCCACTCGGCGGTGGGCGACGTGGTCAGCTGCGCCATCACCGAGCCCCCCTTGGCCGCGGTGATGAACAGCTCGGGCGGGCGATTGGCGGTGGAATAGACGTCGGCCATGGTGCGCCCGTCGGGCGACAACACGACGGTGTGCCCCCCCACCGCAGTCGTCAGGCGCGTCGCCGTGCCGCCAGCGAGGGGTAACCGATAGAAGTGGCGCTCGAAGGGCGACACCTCGCTCGTGTGCATCTCGAACGACGTCCGGTCGTCGGAAACCCTGGCGTCGAGCACCTCCCACCGTCCACGCGTGAGCTGACGGCGGTCGCTTCCATCGGCATTGATGCTGTAGAGGTGGGCGAAGCCGTCGCCCTCGCTGGCGAACCAGGCCCGCGCGCCCCCCGGAAGCCACCCGCCGCAGGGATAACACGGCCCGCCGACCCACGCCGAGTCGCGCAGCACATCGAGCGTCACCAGGCGCGCCGAGTCGGCGTCGACCCGGTGGATGTAGCGCGCCTTGAAGTCGCGCTGCTCGGCGAACAGCAGCGCCTGGGTCCCGGCGTCGTTCCAACCGAGCGAGGCGATGATCGACGGGACGGCGGTGGTGTCGCCCGGGATGGGGTGGAGCCACTTCACCTCACCGCTCGGGAGCTGCATCACCCCCGCCCGCCCGCCGCCCAGCACATCGCCCACCTTCGTGCGCCCGGTGATCTCCTCGGTGTAGCCGCTGAGGGTGACGTAGTTCGGCACGACGGCCGGCTTTGCTCCCTGCGCGGCGATGGCGGTCGTGAACAGGACGGCGCGCCCGTTGGGGCTGACGGAGAGCTGGGTGATGCGCTCGTTGGCCAGCAGGTACAGGATCTTCGGGCGCTCGGCGAGCTGCGCGTCGCGCTCCGCCTTGGCAATCGAATCGCGCGCCACCCGGTCGCGGATGACCTCGAACAGCTCCTTCTGCTGCGCCTCGAGCCTGGCCCGCTGCGCGTCGAGCGTGGGCGACGGCGGCGGCGCCGGGGCCGGTCGCATGTCCGTCAGCTGCTCGATGCGCGGCGACTCGAGGTCGAGGGCCATGATGGCTACGCCGTCGCGGACAAAGAAGATCCGGTGACCGTCGGCCGCAAAGCTGGGGGATCGCTCCTCGTTCGACGTGTTCGTGAGGCGGCGCGCCTGCGAACGCTTGAGGTCCACCACATAGAGGTCGCCCTCGTACGACACCACCCGCCGCGTCCGGTCGCGCGAGAGGTCGCCCTCCTCGAGGAGCGGCCCCACCGAGTCCATGTGCGCGCGCGTGACCAGCTCGGGCTTGGCGCCGGCCACGGCACGCACACGGTACGGGTCGGGGAGCTTGCGCCAATCGCTTCCCGGCGGGAGCCACTGGAAATAGATCCAGCCCCCGTCGGGGGTGAAGCGCACCCGTTGCGGCTCGCGGCCATACAACTCGGGGCCGCGCATGAGCCACGGGATGGTGAGCGCGGGGGGCTGCGCCTGCTGCGCCCCCTGCGCCCCCTGCGCCCCCTCCGTCCCCTGCGCGCCGGAGGCGACGCACGGCGCGATCCCGGCGATGAGCGCGCTCCCGGTGATCGCGCGGCGGACGATCGCGCGGCGCCACGTCATCGTCAGTCTCCCACCGCGACGGCGCGCGGCTCGAAGGGGATCTCGGTGCTGATGGCCGGCTTGCGCCCGCCCACCACCGCCAGCCATTCGCGCGCCGAAGAAGTAATGACGATCACCACCGAAATCATGAAAAAGGCGGCGACCGCGGCGTCGATACGGTCGTTCATCACCAGCCGCGCCGCATCGGCGGCGCTCTTCACGTTGGCCGGGAGGTTGCCGGCGGCCACCTGCTCCTGCACCAGCCTCGCGTGCGAGAGGAAGCCGAGCTTGGGATCGTCGGAGAAGATCTTGAGCCACCCCGCCGTCATCGTCACGATGGCGAGCCAGGTGAGCGGGAGGAGGGTGATCCAGGCGAACTTCGCCTTCCCCATCTTGATGATCACCGTCGTCCCCACGCACAGCGCGACCAGGGCCAGGAGCTGGTTGGCGATCCCGAACAGCGGCCACAACGAGTTGATCCCGCCTAACGGGTCGACCACCCCCTGGTACAGGAAGTATCCCCACGCCGCCACGAAGAGCCCGCTGGAGAAGACGACTGCCGGGTACCAGGCCACGCGCCCCAGCGGTTCGTACACGTGCCGCAGCAAATCCTGCAGCATGAAACGCCCCACCCGCGTCCCCGCATCGAGCGTGGTGAGGATGAAGAGCGCCTCGAACATGATGGCGAAGTGGTACCAGAGCGCCATCGCCGTCCCGCCCCCCAACACGTTGGAGAAGAGATGTGCCATCCCCACCGCGAGCGACGGGGCACCGCCGGTGCGCGACAGGAGCTTGGTCTCGCCCACGCTGGCGGTGAGCGCCTTGAACTGCTCGGGGTCGAGGGTGAACCCCCAGTTGGCGATCGCCGCCGCCGCGCTCTCGGCGGTGGTCCCGATCGCCGACGGCGGGGCGTTGATGGCGAAGTACGTCCCCGGGGTCAGCATGCAGGCGGCAATCAGCGCCAGCGTCGCCACCAGCGACTCGGTGAGCATCGCCCCGTAGCCGATGAAGCGCGCGTCGGTCTCCCGCTCCAGCAGCTTGGGCGTCGTCCCCGACGAGATGAGCGAGTGGAAACCGGAAATGGCGCCGCACGCGATCGTGATGAAGCAGAAGGGGAAGACCTTCCCGGCGAAGACCGGTCCCGTTCCGTCGACGAAGCGGGTGATGGCCGGCATCTCCAGCGGCGGGAGGACGAGCAGCACGCCTAACGCGAGAGCCACCACCACGCCGATCTTGACGAACGCCGAGAGGTAGTCGCGCGGGGCAAGGAGGAGCCACACCGGGAGCACGCTCGCCGCAAAGCCGTAGATCATGATGCTCCACGCCAGCGTGGTGCGGCTCAGCGTGAACAACGGCGCGAGCGCCGGGTTCTCGGCCACCCCGCGCCCGACGTACAGCGCCACGACGAGGAGGATGAGCCCCATCACCGTCGCCTCGAGCACCTTGTGCGGGCGGATCCACCGCATGTAGGCCCCCATCAGGAGGGCGATGGGAATCGTGAGCCCCACCGTCACCACCCCCCATGGACTCTCGCCGAGCGCGTTGACCACCACCAGCGCGAGCACCGCGATCAGCACGATCATGATCCCGAGGATCGCCACCAGGGCGGTGAGCCCGGCGATGGGGCCGATCTCCTCCTTCGCCATCTGCCCGAGCGACTTCCCGTTGCGCCGCACGCTGGCGGCGAGGATGACGAAGTCCTGCACCGCGCCGCCGAGGGCGACGCCAATCACGATCCAGAGCGCCCCGGGGAGGAAGCCGAACTGCGCGGCCAGCGTGGGACCCACCAGCGGCCCCGGGCCGGCGATGGCGGCGAAGTGATGACCGAAGACGACCCAGCGATTGGTGGGGACGTAATCACGCCCGTCGTTAAGGCGCTCCGACGGCGTCTTCCGGTTGGCGTCGAGGGCGAAGATGTTCGCCGCGATGATGCGGGAGTAGAAGCGGTACGCGACGACGTAGAAGCAGACGGCGGCGGTCACGAGCCACGCGGCACTCACGCGTTCGCCCCGGTTGAGGGCGATCCACGCGAACGCCCCGGCGCCGCAGGCGGCGACGAGGATCCAGATGGCGACGGACTGAAGTCGGCGCATAACGAGGGATTGAGACGGGAGACGGAAGCTCGGAGACGGGAATGGTCTCGGGCGCGACGAAATTGGGGCGGGGGGGGGCGACGGTCAACGCGTTGAGGCGACGTTACGCTGACGCGTAGGCGCGAGGCGATTAGCTTTCGCGATCATGGCTCACCTCCAAACGATCGCCCGTGTCGGTTCGCTGGTCCTCGCCGTCGCAGGTGCTGTCGCCTGTGGTGGGGGGAAGGCGCCGTCGCCCGCCCCGGCTCCGGCCGGCGTCCCCGCCGCCTCAGCGGGCCAGCTGAATCGGTTCGCCGCGCTCAAGGTGATGGTCCTCCCCGCCCAGGCGGTAATCGGCGAGGATCGTCTGGGGTGGCGCACGGCGGCGGGCGGCGACAAGGCCTTGCTCGCGGCGGTCGATCGCGCGATCGAGAGCGAGCTCGGGGCCCGCGGGCTCGCGTCGATCTGGATCTTCCCGCCGGCGCTGCAGCGTTCGGCACGCCGCAATCCGACGTATCTCACCGATCCCGCCACCATGCGGGCGCTCGATCCGATCCGGGTCGCGCTCCGCAAGCCCAACGAGCCGCTCGCCGAGCCATTCGCCTCGCAGCTGCGGGCGCTGGCTGGGGTGAGTGATTCGCGCTACGCGATGGTCCCGCTCGAGCTGCGCATCGAAGCGACGGGCGATGGAACCTCGGCGCGCATGCTCCTCCGGTCGGCCATCGTCGATGCGCGCGGTGCGCAGGTGATGTGGGTGGGGGAGGTGGCGGGCGATCCGCTGGCCGCGTACGCCCCGGCTGCCATCACCTCGCTGGCGTTGCGCGTGGCCGATCTCGTGGTCACTCGATAACTGAACTTTCGATCATGTCCATTCCCTGCACGCTTATTCCCGGCGACGGCATCGGCCCCGACATCACCGACGCCACCGTCCGTATTCTCGAAGCTGCCGGCGCCCCGTTCGCCTGGGATCGTCAGCTGGCCGGCATGGCCGCCGTGCATGCCTGCCACAACCCGATGCCCGACGCCACGCTCGACTCCATCAAGCGCACGCGCCTGGCGCTCAAGGGGCCGCTGGAAACCCCGGTGGGCGAGGGGTTCCGCTCGGTGAACGTGGCATTGCGCAAGACGTTCGACCTGTACGCCAACGTGCGGCCGGCGCAGGTGATCCTCCCCGGTGGACGCTTCGAGAAGGTCGACATCGTCCTCGTGCGCGAAAACACGGAAGGGCTCTACGCGGGGCTCGAGCATTACATCAAGATCGGCGAGGACGAGAAGGCGGCCGCCGAGTCGATCGCCCTCATCACCCGCCTCGGCTCGGAGCGTGTGATCCGCTACGCCTTCGAGTACGCCGTGGCCCACGGGCGCAAGAAGGTCACGCTGGTGCACAAGGCGAACATCCTCAAGTACTCACAGGGGCTCTTCCGCTCGATCGGGCAGGGGGTGGCCAAGGAGTACGAGGGGCGCGTGGCCTACGACGAGCGCATCGTCGACGCCTGCGCGATGCAACTGGTCATCAAGCCCGAGCAGTTCGACGTGATTGTGACGACCAACCTGTTCGGCGACATCCTGTCGGATCTGGTGTCGGGGCTGGTCGGCGGGCTGGGGCTCGCTCCCGGCGCCAACATCGGGAAGCATGCGGCGATCTTCGAGGCGGTGCACGGGACGGCCCCCGACATCGCCGGACAGGGGATCGCCAACCCGAGCGCCCTCACCCTCGCCGCCTGCCTCATGCTCGAGCACGTGGGCGAAGCGGCGGTGGGGCAGCGGATCCGCGCCGCGGTGGTGACCACGCTTCGTGAAGCGAAGTCGGTCACTCGCGACCTGGGAGGGAGCGCCACGACCGGGCAGTTCGCCGATGCGGTGATCGCCAAGCTCCGCGCCTAACGACCATTGCCGTCCATCCGTCTCTTCCACGTTTCCGACCTGCACTTCGGGCGCCCCGCGGTCCCGGAGCAGATCGACGCGATCGAGGAACACATCCAGGCGGAACGCTACGACATCGTCGCCATCTCGGGCGACGTGTCGCAGCGGGCGCGGGCCGGGGAGTTCCAGCGCGCCAGCTCCTTCATTCGCGACGCCCGGAAGGTCAGCAAGGTGATCTGCGTCCCCGGGAACCACGACGTGGCGTGGTGGCGCTCGCCGTTGCACCTGCGGGGGTCGGACACGATGTACGAGCCGTATCGCCGGTACCTGGACCACGAACTGGAACCGGTGTTGCGCACCCCGGGGTGCACGGTGGTGGGGCTCAACACGTCGCAGGGGGTCCATGCGCGCACGTTGACGTGGAACGTGCGCGACCTGTCGATCATCGGCGACCTGCGCCGGTCGCAGGTGGAGCACGCCCGGCATGAGTTCGAGGCCTCGCCCTCGGGCGACGCGCGGGTGATCGTGATGCACCACAACCCCGTCAAGGGCGAACTGTCGCAGCGCCACGGGCTCAAGCACACCAAGCAGATCCTCGGCGCCTTCGCGGCGATGGACGTCGATATCGTCCTGTGCGGACACGACCACCAGGAGGCGATCCACTACGTGGAGCACACCCGCGAGGGGACGGTGATCTCGACGGCCGGGACGGTCTCCAACCGGTCGCGTGGCGGACGCCCGTCGAGCGTGAACGTCATCACCATCACTCCGGACGAGATCTGCATCGTCACCCACATCTGGTCCACCGCCGACCACAACTTCGTCCCCGGCCCCTCCGAGTGTTTCGCGCGCTCCTCGCACGACTCGGCCTAACGAGCGAGACCGGCCAGCTCGAGCTGGGGCTCGACGGCGAGGCGCGCGCCGCCGTCCCGCCGGGCGGGGAGCGCGCCGATCGCCCGCGTCGCGACCCCCACGCCCCCCCATCGCCAACGCCGTCGATCGCCGCGCCTCCTGCGTCGCCCGAGGCACTCCTCCAGCGCCTGCGGACCCACGGGCTTCGCGACATCGCCACCATCCGCCTGACGAGGAACCGCAGTACCCTCGTCTCCTACCGTGCCGGGACGCTGCGGGTGCAGGCTGGCTTCGCCCACGCCCCCGACGAAGTCCTGCGGGCCATCGCCGTCTTCGTCTCCGGGCGGGGGGCCGCCCGCGCCGCCGCCCGCCGCGTCATCGTGGCCCACCCCATCCAGCGCGACGTGGCCCCGCGCCCGCCGCGCCGCACCGCCCTCCACCCCGACGACCACGCCATGGCCGAGCGGCTGCAACGCGAGCACGCCCGGCTCAACGCCGAGCGCTTCGGCGGCGCCCTCCGCTCCATTCGCGTCACCGTCTCCCGTCGCATGAAGACGCGCCTTGGCCACTACGCCCCGGCGCGCAGCCATCCCGACGGGGCCGAGATCGCGATCAGCCGCCGCCACATCCGGCGCCACGGCTGGCGCGAGGCGCTCGACACGCTCCTGCACGAGATGGTGCACCAGTGGCAGGAGGAGTCCGGTCACGCGATCGATCACGGCCCCACCTTCCGGCGCAAGGCGCGCGAGGTGGGGACGACCCCACGGGCCAAGCGGGTGCTGCGTTGACCCGGATGTCGCGCGCCCGGCGCATGTCATGGCGCCACATTACGGCGCTCATCCACTCACAGTAACTTCGCCGGCATGTCCCTCCGCCCCCTCGCCATCACCGGCGCCGTCGTCCTCCTCGGCGGCGTGCTCTACGTCGGCCGCGTCGGCGCCGGCCCGCTCCCCCCGCTCGGCCCCTTCCTCGACCCGGTGCGTGGCGCCTGGGGCTCGGTGGCGTACGCCACGCTCCCCGACAGCGCGTCGGCGTCGATCCCCGCGCTCGGCGCCGGGGTCGACGTGCGCTACGACACGCGCGGCGTGCCGCACATCTTCGCCAGCACCGAGGAGGATGCCATCCGCGCGTTAGGCTTCGTGGTGGCGCGCGATCGCCTGTTCCAGATGGAGCTGCAGGCGCGCGCCGGGGGCGGGACGCTCACCGAGCTGGTGGGGGCCGCGGCGATCGCCGCCGACAGCGAGCCGCGTCACCTCGGGATGCCGCGAGGGGCCGAGCAGAAGCTGGCCGCGCTCACCCCGGGGTCGACCGGGCGCCGCCTCCTCGAGGCGTACGCTGAGGGGGTCAACGCCTACATCGACCAGGCCTCACCCGCCGAGTGGCCGGTGGAGTACAAGCTCCTCGGGAAGCGGCCGGCGCGCTGGTCGCCGCTGCAATCGCTCTATCTATACGCGCGCATGGGGTGGACGCTCGCCTACCTCAACGGCGAGCGTGATCGCCTTGCCGCGCGCGCGCTGGTGGGCGACGCGGCGTCGCGCGCGCTCTTCCCGGTGCACACGCCCGTGCAGGAGCCGATCCAGCCGAATGGCGGCGACGCCCCGCGCACCGACCCGCTCGTCATCCCGCCGCCAGGCGCAACCGACTCGGCGGCGCTCGCCCTCCTCCCGCTCCTCCCGCGCGGGGCGCGCAACGACGACGACGCCGAGGTCTCGCGCCTCTTCGCCTCCAACAACTGGGCGGTGGCCCCGGCCCGCAGCAAGAGCGGGCACGCCCTCCTCGCTGGCGACCCGCACCTCGGCCTCACCCTCCCGAGCATCTGGTACGAGGCGCATCTCGTCGTCCCCGGCAAGCTGGATGTATACGGCGTCACCATCCCCGGGTCGCCGGGAATCGTGATCGGCTTCACGCGCGACGTCGCGTGGTCGCTCACCAACACCGGCGCCGACGTCCTGGACTACTATCGCGAGACGGTCGACGACCAGGAGCACCCCACCAGGTACCTTCTCGACGACCAATGGAAGGATCTCGAGCGGCGCGAGGAGGTCTATCGCGGCAAGCGGGGCGAGGTCCTGCGCGTCGACACGGTGCGCTACACGCATCGCGGGCCGCTGCAGCGCATGCACAACGAGTGGGTCTCCATGCGCTGGACGGTGAACGAGCCGTCGGACCTCGCGACCGCCTTCTCCAACGCGGCGCACGCCACGACCGCCCCCGCCTTCCTCGACGCCTTCGCCCGCGACTACTTCGCCCCGGCGCAGAACACGATCGTCGCCGACCGCGCCGGGAACATCGCCATCCGCTCCACTGGGCACTATCCGTTGCGCCCGGCGGGGCACGACGGGCTGTCGATCCTCGACGGCTCGTCCTCGGCGAACGACTGGACCGGATACTGGCCGGTTCCGGAGTATCCGCAGGCGGTCAACCCGGCGCAGGGCTTCCTTGCCTCGGCCAACCAGGAACCGATCGACTCGCATCACTCGCCCGATTACCTCGGCTACGACGCGGCGTTCGAGCCGTGGCGCGCGTTGCAGATCAATCGCCTGTTGCGGCAGAATCCGCGCGTGACGCTGGACGACATGCGGCGCTACCAGACCGATCCCGGGAGCGTGCGCGCCGACTGGTTCGTCGCCTACCTGCGCAATGCAGCAAGCGTTGCCCGCGCGCGCGGGGAGGGGGGGGCATCGCTCGCCGCCGCCGACTCGCTCCTGGGGGCGTGGGACCGGCGCTACACCGTCGGCAACAACGGAGCGATCCTCTTCGAGACGGCGCTGGGGAACGCCATCCGCCGCACGTGGGATGAATTGATCCCGAAGGGCGACACGACGCGTGCGGCCACGCCCAGTTCGGCTGTCTTCCTCTCCCTCATGTCCGACTCGGCGAGCGTGTGGTGGGACGATCGACGCACGACCGGAGTCGTGGAGGATCGTGATGCAATCCTGGCCGGGGCGCTGGCGGCCGCGTACGACACCCTCGTGGCGCGCGACGGCCCGCCCTCGAAGGGCGGATGGGCGTGGGGGAAGGTGGCCACCGCACGCGTGAACCACCTGCTGGGGCTCAAGGGGTTCTCGGCCACCGGCCTCGCCGTGCAGGGAGGGCGGGGGACGCTCAACCCGTCGGTGCAGAACGGCGGATTCGGGGCCAGCTGGCGGATGGTGGTGGAGCTGGGGCCTCGGATCAGGGCCATGGGGACGTACCCCGGGGGGCAGAGCGGGAATCCGGCGTCGCCCCGCTATGGTGATCGCCTGCGTTTCTGGCGCGACGGCGACCTGGAGCTCCTGATCGTCCCCCCGGCGCTCGACTCGCTGTCGGCGTCGCAGGTCTCCTCGCGCCTCACCCTCACCCGCGGAGGGCGCTGACCATGGCCATCCTGCGCATGCTCATCCTCGCCATCGTCATCGCGTTAGGCACCATCCTCCTGGCCTGGTGGGCCGTCCCGCTGGTGGCGGCGGTGTACGGGGTGCTGATGCACCGCACCCGTCGCCCCGGGCTCACCGCGGCCGTGGGCGGGGCCCTGGCGTGGGGAGGGTACCTCGCGCTGGCCTCGGTGGGCGGGGCTCCCGTCGGGCGCTTCGGCTCGGCGCTCGCCGCGTCCATGCAGCTCCCGGGGTGGGGGCCGCTCACGGCCACCCTCGTCTTTCCCGCCCTCCTGGCCGGATTGGCCGCCTATTTGGGGGCGAGGGTGGGGGGGCGCTATCTTACCGCGCCATGAACCACGACTTCTTCAACATCGAGAGCGCGCTCAGCGAAGAAGAGCGCGCCGTCCGCGATAGCGTTCGCCAGTTCGTCGACGAGCGCGTCCTCCCCATCATCGGGCAGTGCTACGTCGACGGGCGCTTCCCGCGCGAGCTGATCCCCGAGATGGCCGAACTGGGCGTGCTTGGCGCCAACCTCCCCGAGGAGTACGGCTGCGCGGGG